>JANQFF010000057.1 GCA_028277965.1 Pseudomonadales bacterium | reverse complement strand
GCACCCGGATGGTCACTGATAAAGACGATTCTCCGCACAAGTTGATACCGAATATCCAGGGGGAGGTCTATCTCGGTTTCGCTGCACATGATCCGTACGTAGAAGACTTTGTCGTCCCTACCCTCGAACAGGACCTCAACGCTGCTGGCATAAACACCACCCTTCTCACGTTCGAAGGCACAGAACACGGATTCTGTTTTCCAAAACGCCCGGCTTATTCCGAAGCGGATGCGGAAAAGGTCTGGGGGGACCTCGTAGCGATGTACAGAAGGAACCTCTCATGAAAATTGGCGCTTTTGCTTCTTTCTTCGCCCCATCTACCTCACCCGAAGCGGTCGGGCATCTCGCCCGATCGCTGGACAGCGCAGGACTCGATTCCCTGTGGTTTGGTGAACACGTCATGCTCTTCGACGAGATGGAGTTTGGTTACCCGGGAACCCCTGACGGCAGACTTCCGGTTCCCGATGGAGACGGTGTCCCGGACCAGGCCAGCATCATTGCGTACCTCGCAGGACAGACGACCCACCTGCGATTTGGCACCGGTATCTCCCTGATACCCCAGCGCAACCCCATCTACACCGCCAAAGAATTCGCAACGCTCGACTGGCTGACCGGCGGGCGCATTGATCTCGGTGTCGGTGTGGGCTGGTGCAAAGAAGAAGTAATGGCCTGCGGTTACGAATGGTCAGACCGTGGTGAACGCTGTGACGAAGCCCTCGATTTGATGAAACAACTGTGGACGGAGCCTGTCACGACCCATAACGGCAAACACTTCTCGGTGAAAGCCGCACGTATGGATCCGAAACCCGTCCAGACGCCTCATGTGCCACTCATCATTGGCGGTTACAGCGACGCTGCCCTCAGACGTACTGCCCGGTACGGTCACGGGTGGCTGGGGTTCGGTCTGGATCCTGCTATGACCGAGGGCATGCTCAGCCGTCTCGATGCGGCGCTGGCAGAAGAAGGCCGCACAAGAGACGATATCGAGATCATCATGATGCCCGGAGCCGAGGGTGCCGATGCGGCAGCCGCGTTTGCGGACCTCGGCGTCGACCGTCTCCTGCCGATGATCAGCCTGGATACTGGGGAAGACAGAACCGATTACCTGACAGAGCTCAAGCAGCAGTTTTCAGGCTGATGTACCTGGCCGATGCCATCCCATCGGTATGTCAGATTCGAAACTGCCATCCAGATTGCGGATCCGCTTTTGCAGCTCGCCTTCTTTAACGAACCCAAGTGATTCGTAAAACGCGACTGCGGCCTTGTTGGATTCCCGCGCAATCAGTTCCACCCGGTGAACATCCGCGTAATCTTCCACCACAGACGCAAGGAAAGTTTCGAACAACCGCCTCCCGATGCCAAAAGACTGGTACTCGGGATGAACCGCTGGGTATGACGGATCGACACTTCTTCAGCGTCATTAACCCAACTATGAGTTTCCGGTACGGCG
Organism: Pseudomonadales bacterium; assembly: GCA_028277965.1. Classification (GTDB taxonomy): domain Bacteria; phylum Pseudomonadota; class Gammaproteobacteria; order Pseudomonadales; family Azotimanducaceae; genus UBA4421. The sequence continues at coordinate 10,473 of JANQFF010000057.1, read as the reverse complement.
TTCATGTTCATCTCCAGATGCTTCTGCCACGTCCCTACTGTCGTTTTTCAGAGCAAGGGATGCTTGAGGAACCCATGAAGATTGCCTGAAGATGTCAGGTTGCGGGGTCCTCCGAGGCACGCGCATTGATCTGGGCCAGTATGTCTGCGTGACGCTCTTTGTTAAGCCGGTACATGGCATAAATCGAGAGCGAGATGATCGCCGACGCTCCCATGATAGGTCCCGCCATAAATCCAAGCCTGAAAAGGACGTCATCCGCCAATTGCCCCGGTACGGCTTCAAACGGTAGCCGGACAAAAAAGTCCAGCATCACTCCGGCAAAAAAGTGGCCGAACGAAAAACTGGCCTTGGCAAAAAAAGCCCGCGCGGAATAGAAGAGCCCTTCTTCGCGTAGACCAGTCACCAGTTCGTTTTCGTCAATGACGTCACCGATCATCGAGTAGATAGCGACGCCGCCCAGCCCGATGCAGAAAAGAAAACAGGCCGCGTTACAAAGCAGTATGGGCAGGAGCAACGGATCCCCGTTTTCAGGCATCAGCCCCAGCAATCTCAGGTTCACAACCAATTGAGCAAACGCGGCCATACCCGCCAGCGACCCGAGCATGACCGGTTTACGATCGAACCGGCGCATGAGTATTGGTGAGCAAAGCGCCCCCACCATCGCGGCTGGCGCGCCCACCAGACCAAACCAGCGAATCTCGTTGGGCTCAAGCTCCCAGAAGTAAGTCTGAATGAAGACATTCAGCGTTTCGTATATCCCGCTCGCAATCATGAAAAAGAAGTACCCGATCAGCAGGACCAGGTAGTTGCGATTCCTGAGCGTTCGCAACAGCGTCTTGAAAAAATAGACCAGCGTGAACTTCGGCTGATCGTCTGTACGCTGTGAGAGTTCGCGGCCGGCTCTCGCGGTGCCTGCTGCGCACACCCAGATCGAGATGAGGATGAGCGCACAGACCAGCATCACCAGGGGCAGATAGGCAGCCGGGTCCAGCTGTCCCGGGACCATTGCCCCGTCGCTGGCCCGCTCACGATCGCCCTGGAAAAACGTCCAGGCAAAAAAAGCGAATCCCGACCCCGACAGATAGGTGAAGATCGAGTTGGCGCTGAATAACTGGGACCGTTCATGCTGGGATTTCGATAGTTCACCACCCAGTGCCAGGTGCGGGACGTTGAAAAGGGTAACGAACGCTCTCGACAGAATCGTCCAGAACGCAAGCCACGCAAAAAGCGCGTACGTCTGATCGTTCAGAGATTCGGGCGGGTTGAATATGGCGTACAGAGCCACAGCCAGTGGCAAGGGAGCGACCCAGAGAAAGGGATGACGGCGCCCCAAGCGGGAGCGGTGACGATCGGACATGAGCCCCACCAGCGGGTCGGTCACCGCATCGGCGATGAGGGCCAGCATCACTGCGAGACCAATCAGCGTATTGGATAGACCTATTGCCTGGTTGTAGTAGATCGTGATGAAGGTATTGAACATACCTATGTACACGGCTTCGCCAACGGCACCCACACCAAAAGCAAGCTTAACCCCAAATCCGAGAGGCTTGCGGGGAGTCAAACTGCTCAAAACCGGAAAGGCACCGCGTCAACTCTGCTCGACGAACCTGTTGACCAATCGGGGCAGGCCTTCAACTTCAATCTCAACCGTATCTCCCGGGCCAAGATAGGGGTATTTGCCTCCGTGAGCCACGCCACCCGGAGTGCCGGTACAGATGATGTCGCCGGGTGAGAGTGAAATACGTGCGCTGACTATCGCTACGACCTCTGCCAACCCAAACACCATGTCACGGCTCCGGCCAGACTGTCGGAGCTCACCATTCACCCACGTTTTTATGCCGATATCGTTTATGTCCGGAAATTCATCTTTGGTCGCGAGGCAGGGACCGTGTGGCTTGAATGTCTCAAATCCCTTCGCTTGTCCCACTGCTTCCAGTGTTCCTGCGGACTGTACATCCCTGGCTGATACATCATTGAGCGGAACAATACCGGCGATGACATCCCACGCGTCTTCCGCACCGATCTGCTCAGCGGTTTGCCCTACAACGAGACCAATTTCCCCTTCGTAGTCGACCTCCGACGGTGCTTCATCCGGAATCAAAACATCCTTGTGACTGGCATGGCTGGCCACTCCCGGGGCGGTACCGAACATCAGCTGCTCAGACACCGGCCTGCCAATTTCCTCGCAGTGAGCCCGGTAGTTGAGTCCTGCAATGACAAACTGACCAGGATTGCTGACCAGGGGCTGCCATTCGGCTCTTTCTATATCTATGGTCTCTTTAACGCCCGCTTCGCGCAGCGACTCGATGCCGTCTGTGCGCAGTACCTCATCGATGGATGTATAGCCATCGAGGATGTGCAGACGATTGTCTTCCAGCCTGGCGAGCCCCCGGCTACAGTTACAGATCAGCATGGTTTTGCAGTTGCACAGCCAGTTCCGCTGCAAGAGGTGCCGTCACTTCCCGTGCGTTTTCCATCGCGTTTATGGAGACGTACTGAAGTTCCGCCTGTAGAGGCGGCCCAAGAGCGCGACGCTCGTGCAACAGTTGTGTACGGATCTCGACGATGGCCGTGTGCTCAGTGTCGGTGCGCCCATAGAAACGAAGCTGGCGTTCGCCCATCGATCGAACGTTGGCAATCACAAGAATATCCCCGCCGTTTTCCCACACGACACGTCCAGCCGTCGCCGGATCCACCATTCCGCCTCCGCCAAGCCCGTCGATGAATGTCTCATCCATCAACTCGACATCCAGCTCAGAGAGCGCATTCTCGAGCGTAAACTCCACCGTTGACCTGACCGTTGCGTCCCCGTATGCCAGAACAACCACGCGCTTCGGCCCAATCGCGGCAGGCTGTGGTTCAGCTGCGGGTGCCGGTAGCGGCCTTGCGGTCTCGCCCTGAACAGGTGCAGGCATCGTGGTCTGGCTCACCTGTTCCTGCAACTGACTGACTTGCGCAGGCGTTTCCTCTACAACTGGTGATGTTGTCTGTTCAGGAACAAGCGAGACAACGACTTCGGGAGGCTCAATGGTCTCTGCCTCAACGGGCTCCTCACCCACAATCTGATCAGCCTCGCTGACAGGACTATCAGGCACAAACGGTTCATCGATAACGGATGCATCCTCACTTCGCTCGCTCACCGTCTCGAGTTCTGCTTCGGTTCCAGACAATGCCCCAGTTGCCTCTTGACCCTGTGCCTGAACTTCTTGCTCACCCACCCCGGCCATTGAGCCAGATTCATCCGTCCCGGAATCACTACCCATCCACAACGCAGCAGAAGCCACCCCAGCCAGCAGGAGGAGAGCAGCAACCGCCCAGAGAGGTGGCCTGGAAGAGCCCTTGTCAATGCTCTGCGTTCCAAGCTGAGGGTTTTGTTGCGTTGGTGGTAACGTCGTCTGCACCGTCGTCTTCAGATTATCCGAACTGCCGGCGTGCACTGGCGGTTTCCCATCCAGCAACGCTTCCAGGTCCTCAACGAGGTCTTCGCAGCTGACATACCGCTGCGCCGGTTTTTTCTGTAACAAACGACCCAACACCAGACGGGTATCCGTATCTACAGACGGGTTGAGGGAGCTGATATCGGGTATCTCTGACTCGACAACCTGTTTCATCAGCGCGATCGGGCTGTCAGCCTGAAACGGCGTCTCACCCGCAAGCATCTCGAACAGGACAATGCCCAGGGAAAAGAGATCCGAGCGTGCGTTGACCGTCTCTCCAAGACACACTTCCGGTGAAATGTAGTGCGGGGTTCCAATGGCAAGCCCGGTTGCTGTTAACTGTTTGACGTTGGGGTCATCAACTCTCGCCACACCAAAATCGACAACCTTCACACCACCATGTTTGGTCAACATGATGTTGGCTGGCTTGATGTCGCGATGGATCACACCTTTCCTGTGCGCTGCGACGAGCCCCGTTGCAGCTTCTTTAACAAGTGTGAGGGCACGATCCCGGTCGATCTGGCGCGAGGTGCGGATTAATTCACTGAAGGACTCACCCTCAACATATTCCATGACGAAATACGGCCTGCCCTCGTGTGTATCAACCGCAAACACCTGAACCAGGTTGGGATGGTTGAGGTCCGCAACCGCCCTGGCTTCACGCAAAAACCTTTCAACGAGGGTTTCGTCCTGAACCAGCTGGTCGCCCAGCATTTTGATCGCAACAAAGCGTTGGAGGCTTTCCTCCCAGGCTTTGAAGACAACCCCCATGCCGCCACGGCCGAGTTCCGAGACGAGTTCGTATTTACCGATCCTTTTCTGGTCAGCCATACCGCCTCCCTTCAGCTAGTCGTAAAGCCCGCGTGGATTGCGCGCCATGACAGCGTAGTCAGGTCCCTCGTGTTGCCAGCCATACGGCTGTTTGCCACCGAGGAGCACCTGGAAACGCTCGTTATTGGAGTGACGCTCGAGAACGTCCGCGGGCACAACGCCCTTGTGCCTTTCCTGGGTCTGGAGATACTGACGCGCAAAATAAACGGCCAGGTTCATACGTATACCCGGTTCCTTGCGGGCAAACGATCCGTGCCAGGTATTACCGTGCCACACGACAACATCACCTGGTTCCAGATCCATGGAGACAGCAGCCGGATTGCAGGATTCATCATCCAGCATCATCTCGGTGACGGTCGGTTGACGGGCCAGGTTATGGCTTCGCGGTACCATCGCCAGAGAGCCAGCCTCCCTGCTGTAACGCGTCAGCGCGTAATTGACATTGGCCACCTGAGAGTACGCCGGGAAGGGGCCAGGCATGCCGTTGCCGTTGTCTGAATGCAAAGGCAGTGCGTCCCCTCCGGGACCTTTGAAATGGCACCCCAGGCTCGACAGCAGACAACTTTCGCCAAGGAGATACGTGATGAGCGCCAGGGGTTCCGCTTGCATCAGGATCTCTTCGAAGACCTCGTTGTCATAGAGGAGATATGGCAGGTACGTCATCCCCTTGAAGTCTGTCTCGGTGGCCGTCTCCGGGTCAATACGGCGCCCCGTCATCGACTCCACCTTGTCCAGAATTGCCGTCTTAGCTTTTTCGACCGTCTCCTGCGACAAGACCCCCTTTACCGTGGTGTAGCCTGTCGTTTCCAGTTCGATGACATGCTCGTTCAGCCCCAGCCGATCGATTTCTCCCAGAATGCGCTCAAGGGCTGCTCCGTCTGCGTGCATCTCTACCTCCTTCATTGGCGTACAGTTTACACCGATGTTTCTCGAATCAGTTCAAGCAAATTCTTTGCTCCCGGATTCACGACATCGGGGTCGAGGTCCGTTACGGTGAGGTCAACCCGTTGGAGGCGGATGACGTCATTTTCACGAAACCCCGGCAGCCATCCACAAAAAACAAATCCCTGGGAGAGCGCATATTCAATCCCGGTTTCAAGGGCGGGATCCGACATCAGGAAGTCGACCTGCAGGCAGGGCAGATCCGGATAGGCGTATGATTTCAGGTCCACCCCAACTGAGCTTACCTCGAGACGTGCAAGACCGCGTCGCTCGAATATTTGCCATGTAAAACTGCTGCGCTCTCCTTCTGAACCAGTGCACTCCTCCCACTCCCTCTCAAGCCGCGTCTGTTCCTGAAGTGACATGATCAGCTCGCGGTAGCGACCCGGTAAAAAGCCTGCTGCTGGTTCTCCCCGGGCGAGAGGTTCGTAAACGATGGTTGCCGCCTGACGCTTGAAGTCAGACCTGTCCGATACGCGGCCGTCTGTTTCTGCCGGTATGTATCCGAGCATCAACCCGGTTTCGATACCGCGTTTGACAGACTGTTTCTGCATGATGGCATGGTCGCACGTGGGGTAATGCAGGTACCCGGGGTGGCCCAGTTCCCTGCACCAGGCTGTCAGCTCAGCACCGACCTGCCAGGCAAGACCTTCGCCGCGAAACGCCGGGTCTACTACTGTGTTTCCGAGTTCCGCACTACTTGCTCCTGGCGACCTGACCATCGCCATGTGAGCTGCGAGATCCCCGGACGCTGTCAGCGCACCAACAGATTTAAGGGCACCCGTTGCGAGCGCATCTGTCAAACGTGATGAATCGTAAAACAGTGGGTTGGCATACGTTTGCCCATACACCCTGGAAAAAAGACTGACAATTTCCAGCGCAAATTCGGCATTCAGTCGACGAATATCCATCATTATTTCCCAGGTTTGAGCACCAGAACGGCCTATTTCCAGCACCACTGTTTATCATACGCCAACCGTGCAAATGGAGGTTGCCGTGCACCTGATTGAGTTTCCTGCAGACATCTCGCGTGCAGAGCTTGATGACCTGCTGCACCAGTACGGTGCGGTTCTGATTCGGGGCTACTCCCTGCGCACAGCTGAGGAATTCCAGAATTTAGCAGATCCCCTGATCGGCAGCTGGATGGGGTACAAAGACCGGGCGAGCAAACGCTCTCACGTCAGCGGTCACATTCAGACCTCAACGGACACCCCGGCTGCATATTCCATCGCCCTGCATAGCGAGAGTGCATTCACATCACGCTGGCCCCAGCGGATTATGTTCTTCTGCCGCCGCCCTCCGGACGATGGTGGGCGTACACCAATCGCCGATACACGAAAAATCCTGAACAGTATCGATCGAGAGGTTCGCGAGCGAGTAGCGGCACATGGCGTCATGTACGTGCGTAACTTCTCAGAGGACGCAGGTCGCGGTCTTGGCATGGACTGGCAGGACACCTTCCAGACATCGGACAAGGATGAGCTTGCCGTCTATTGTGATGCCAATGACATTCATCACGAGTGGTCCGACAGTGGCTTACGCACCATTCAGGTCCGACCCGGGATTATTGAACATCCGGTGACTGGGCAACCGGCATGGTTCAATCACATCCTGGCCTTGAGCCAGTACGCACTGCCGCGAGCTCTGCATCAGACACTGTTGCGCCAGGGCGGGGAAGAGCGTCTTCCAAACAACGCTTTTTTCGGTGACGGCGAGCCAATCTCAGCGGAACTCTACGAACACATTGCCGAGGCCCACAGTCATCACACCGAATACTTCACCTGGGAAACCGGCGACCTTCTGATTCTGGACAACATGCTGATGACTCACGGCCGTGAGCCATTCGCCGGTCAGCGGGAGATACTGACGGGTCTCGCTGACCCCCTGGACTGGCAAAACATCGGGCTATCGACCCACATGCCTTCAGCTTTACCGAAATTCACGTCGGTTTCCGCCGGGACAGATCGACAAAACGCGGGTGAGCATGCTACCGAGGGTGTTGTGAGCTGGTTGAAACAAACACTCCTCGACGACTTCGACATGGACATCGACGATTTCAGCAGCTCATTTATAGACGTCGATGGCGACTCGATAACTGCTGTCGAGTTCCTCGACAAAGCGGCCGACCGGTTCGGTGCTGAATTCGAGCTCGATGAATTTCTGGAAGCACCATCGATGGAAGACTTTTTCCATCAGTACGCAGCGTCACTTGCCTGACGCCCACTTCAGAAACGCGTCTCTCGGCCAGATGTAGCTGTAGATCCGCGGTGTATATTCTCCACGCTCATATGCAGCCTTGCGTTTACCGGATTTCCCGACTGCATCTTCAATGGCCCCTTCGTCCGGGAGCCCGCTCGCCCACACCACAGCACCGTTCTCGGAAGGCAGGGAAGCCAGGAAAGCAAGCCCTGGCGTCAATTCGACTGCCGCTGGATCCAGAAACCAGCTCGATCTGTAGATACCGTCAATCTCGGGGCGTTGAGCAACCAGCTCAGCCAGATTTCTGAACGCCTTCTCCTGCTCGGATGCCGAAAATCTTCGGATCCGCCGCTCGACTGTGTGAACGACAAAACAACGCCGCCGCCAGCCAAGAGCGACAAGAACCCGTCTTTTCAACATGCGTGCCGCCTGATAGAGCGGGTTGGATACAAACACACTACTGCCCCGTGACTGGCCATGCGAGTTGTCACGCACAGGCAGATCTCGAGGGCGCACGTCCACCCAGCGTTCTTCCACCAGCCATGCTCCGCCGATCGGCCAGACACCACCCGCACAGATCGCTATGTCCTTCTCCAGGGGGCGGCGTCGCTCTTCCAGCTGGTAGTACTCGTCAGGCTGGACACTCAGATCCTCGCGAATCCTGTCGACTTCTTCCTGAACAACCGAAGCCAGTCCCTCAGGCAATGGCTCCGGATTCAGTTCGTCGATCAACACCTCTACCACTGCGCGCAGATGATTCGCCACACCCTGCCTGCCCTGGTGGTTTTCAACGAGCCGCAGCTCTGTGTGCACCCGTTCAGGCAGCAACTCGTAAAAGACGTCTTTTGCCCGTTCGCGAATCAGCCGCGCGGTATGCGTGGGGGGTATTTGATTCGGGCTCTTTATTCAGTCACCCGCTTGAAGTCAGGAGGTCGGCGTTCGACAAAAGAGTTAACACCTTCCTTGAAGTCATCCCGTGTCAGGGAAGCCGCCATCCAGTTGTTGCTTTCCTTCATGGAGGCCTCAAGTTCCATGTTGAGGTGCCTGTAGACCTGCGCTTTGATTATCTTGATGGACTCAGGCGCTGCCGTTTCCGCCAGCATTCTGATGTAGTCTTCCGCGGCCTGTTTAGAACCCCCTTCTTCGCAGAGTCGATTGGCGAACCCCAGCTCCAGAGCTTCTTCGCCGGTGAACTTTCGGCCACTCCAGAGGATATCCAGAGCACGCGACGGACCGATCATTCGAGGCAGGATCCAGCTCGACCCGTGTTCCGCAATCAGGCCACGATTAACAAACGCTGTCGTGAATTTGGCCTGACGCTCAGCAAACCGCATGTCACAGAGGCTCGCAAAAACAAATCCCAGGCCCGCGCACGCACCGTTGATGGCGGCAATAAGCGGCTTGCGGATGCTCAACAGGTAGCTGAACGTCACTGAAAAGTTTGGGCCCATATCAGGATTACCCGGATTGGCGTCAAACTCGCTGAGGTCCTCCCTGGCTCCTCCTTCGCCGGATGCCGTTGCCTGAAGGCCGCCGATGTCCGCCCCCGCACAGAACCCGCGGCCCGCTCCTGTCAGAACGATACCGACAACCGACTCGTCGGCTTCGGCAGCTGCCAGCGCGTGTTTCAGCTCCGCCTGCATCCGCCCGGTTATGGCGTTCAGCGCATCCGGCCGGTTGAGCGTAATGGTGGCGACCGGATCGCTGACATCGTATTGGATGTGTTCGTACATTGTTCCCTTCCCCAGTTTCTGGACCGGTAAAAGTACAAGACAATTCTAACCGGGGGAAGTCTGACGGGAGATCTGACTAAGGGGCAGGTCGTGAAACTCTCTCCCCGTCCCTGTAATCGAGAAAGTCCAGGTTCACGCCATCCCTGAAGACGCCGGTATGGCTGAGATCGCGCGCGCGTCCGACCACACCTTTACCGTACCGCTCCGTAAGCTGATCGATTGTGGTTTCAAGTGACCGGTTGCGGTGGTTTTCGAAAAGGTCGAGTTGTCCCGGTTCACTCCGCCAGTCAAGATCGAAGACAGCCATCCCCACCAGCCGGAAAGGACCCGGGTCATCGAAGTGGCTGAGCAGTTTCAATGCCGCATCGTAGAAAGCTTCAGAGGTGTCTTCCCCACGGGGCAATACACATTGCCGTGTCAGCATCTGAAACTTCGTCGTTTTGAGCCTGACCCGCACACCCCGTGCCACATAGCCTTTTTTGCGAACGCGTCGGGCTATGCGGTCGGCAGATCTGCGCAGGTGGAGAGCTATGTCTTCCCGGGTGCTGACATCCTGGCCCAGCGTACGATCGGAACCGATGCTCTTAGCCGTGCGTCCCCGGCTGACCCGGCGTGGGTCGGTTGCCAGGGCCAGAGCCCGAAAGTGCGCACCCGCAACGCCAAGCTTACGCAGTTCTTCCGGATCTGCGGCAGCAAGGTCCCCTATCGTAAACAAGCCAAGATCGTGCAGACGCGGGGCCGTTTTTTTGCCCACTCCCCAGAGGCGTTCCACCGGCTGGGGAGCCAGCCACGCCCTCGCTTCGTCGGGGGGAACGACGGTCAGCCCACACGGTTTATTGTGTGCACTTGCAACCTTTGCCACATACTTTGTCCCCGATACACCAACCGATATATCGAGCCCGGTGGCATCTTTGACGGAGGAACGGATCTTGCGTCCAATTTCTTCCGGCGGCCCAAAAATGTGTTCCGACCCGGACATATCGAGGAACGCTTCATCGAGGGACAATGGCTCCACGGAAGGTGAGTAATCCGCAAACACGTCCATGACCTGTTCGGAAAGCGCCTGGTAACGGTCGAACCTGGGGGGCACCATGATCGCGTCCGGACACAGCCTGCGGGCTTTGGCCACAGGCATGGCACTCCCCACACCATAGGGCCGTGCTTCGTAGCTGGCGGTCAACATGAAAAACAGCAAGGCCGAACGGTGGAAATTGCCGGATTCCGGAAAGTGCGTTTCAAGGATATCGTGCTGCCCAACCAGGAATTGACCATATCGATAATTCCCGGGTTGTCGGGTCGGGAAAAGGAATACCGTTTCGATATAACCTGTG
>JANQFF010000045.1 GCA_028277965.1 Pseudomonadales bacterium | reverse complement strand
GCCCGCGCGCCGGTAGTCCGCCATCGTCTCCTGACCGAGCTCTCGCCGTTCGAGGAGGGATTAACCAATCTCTTTGATATCGCAATGGTGTTCGCCCTTGCTCTCCTGGTCGCGCTGGCGCAGCGCCTGGAAATGAGTGAACTCCTGACCGAACGGGATGTCACGATCGTCAAAAACCCGGGCACACCCGAAATGGAAATTGTCGTTAAGGACGGTGCTGAGATCAAAACCTATGGCGTTGAAGATGTGAGCCGGGAAGCAGGTCGGAAAGGCCGCCGCGTCGGGAGCGCATTCGAGTTGGAGGACGGGACCATTATCTACGTGCCCGATACCGAGTAAGGCTGCCTTGCGCTGATGGCGTTATCCGATCAAAGATCGATTTTCCGCATCGTCGAGCTCACCACATCCAGCGCTCGTTCATAAACCATCGCCTTCCACTTCGCTTCATCACAATAAAAGGCGTCTCTCACCTCGCGCTTTATCTGCTCCCCCAATTCGCTGTCCAGCGCGCCAGACAGGTACACCCAGTTGTCCGCCCTGACAGCAGTCAGCACCTCCTTCATGGGTAACGTGCCATATTCGAGCGCCAGGAAGTGCGTTGCGACATCCGGCAGTATTCTCTCCACTCCATGCGCCATGGTGCCCTGAACGGGCGCTGATGAAGATGTGCCAGCATCGGGGTCCGTGACCTCGTAACCCTCATAAAACTCGAACGTTCGGCCAACCTGGGGTTTGTATCCCGCAGCAATCATCTCGCCGTGACCGTAAGGCCCCAGACCCGTATGGAAATCGATGAAGAAAGCTTCCTTTGCAGAGGCCGCGAGGTCCCCGACCACAGTAAGTACCGTCTCTGTCGACCAGCTCGGGGCCGTGCCACCATAGAAGACACCGTCACTATGCGTGTACTGGCCGCCGGATGCCGCATGCTGCAAAGCTGCTGCGCCATTGTCTTTCGCATACTGCGCAAGCCCCATATCCGCCTGCGTTCGTGGTTCGCCTTCCCACTGGTCAGGGACCAGGTATGCGTGTATGTCACCGTAGCCATTGTCGCTGGGTACCTCTCCCCCGAATTCGATGAAGTTGCGATTCAGGTCGATGTTGTCTTCGTTGACCCGCCGGTTGTGTGCAAACCCATACGGATTGACGGCATGGACCAGGGCAACCTGCAGATCCGTGGGTGTGTCATCGAAGCAGGACTCACCCACGAGAGCAGCCTGTATGCCGGACCCACAATACCCTTCCACGCCATGGGTGCCACTGAACAGAACGAGCAATCTGGACGCATCCGAGGGCCCCGTCGTGGCCACATCCATGTACAGAGCACTCCCGTCGGGTGCCTGCGCCCGGTCATTCCGGTATGAGCGGACAGCAAAGTTCCGGGCTTCGCAGAGCCGAAGGAATCTGGCGCGTGCTTCCGGATAGTTTGCGGAAAAGTAGCTTTCTATTTCCATTCTCGATCGATCCCAATGAGCTAAAAGCGAGGGCCCTTGCGTGCCACGTTATAACATAACCACCTCAACCGGGCGCCGTGACGGACGCATGCGTTTGAAAGCAATTCGCCCTATACTGCGCGCGCCAATTTGAGCTATTCAGCAAACAAACCATGCGGCCTCTGGTACGGGCCGCCACTGAAGGAGAATAACGACATGCCTCAAGTTACCCTGCCTGATGGATCTTCCCGCCTTTTCGATCAACCCGTTACCGTCCATGACGTGGCTGCGGACATCGGGGCAGGTCTCGCAAAAGCCGCGCTCGCCGGCAAGGTCGACGGCAAACTGGTCGATACCTCGTTCCTGATACAACAGGATGCAGCGCTGGAGATTATTACGGCGAAAAGCGATGAAGCGCTGGAGCTTATCCGGCACGATGCGGCCCACGTCATGGCACAGGCTGTCCAGGAACTCTTTCCCGGGACACAGGTGACCATTGGACCGGCAATTGAAGATGGTTTTTATTACGACTTCGCGCGACAGGAACCTTTCACGCCTGACGATTTCGAGAAAATCGAAAAACGCATGCAGGAAATTGTCGGTCGCGACCTGCCGATAACCCGGGAAGTCTGGGATCGCGAGGAAGCTAAAAAAACGTTTGGTGACATCGGTGAAAGCTACAAAGTCGAGATCATCGAAGACGTCATCCCCGAAGGAGAAGAAGTCTCTGTCTACCGTCAGGGAGACTGGTTTGATGTCTGCCGGGGTCCACATCTGCCAAGTACCGGCAAGCTGCCCAAAGCCTTCAAACTCATGAAGCTGGCGGGTGCCTACTGGCGTGGCAATTCAGACAACGAAATGCTGCAGCGTATTTACGGCACCGCATGGCGTGACAAGAAAGAACTCAAGGCACATCTCAACCGTCTGGAGGAGGCTGAGAAACGCGATCACCGCAAGCTGGGCCGCAAACTTGATCTGTTTCACTTCAGCGATGACGCCCCGGGCTCGGTGTTCTGGCACCCCAAAGGATGGACGTTATTCCTGCAATTGCTGGAGTACATGCGTCGGCGACAGGAAGAGGCCGGGTACGTCGAGGTGAATACGCCTGATGTGATGGACCGGAGTCTATGGGAAACATCCGGACACTGGTTCAACTACAGAGAACACATGTTCTCGACACAAACCGAAGACGAACGTGTCTTTGCCCTGAAACCGATGAACTGCCCCGGTTCGGTGTCCATGTTTGCCCAGGGACTCAAAAGCTATCGCGACCTGCCTCTGCGTATGGCCGAGTTCGGGAAAGTCCACCGTTACGAACCTTCCGGCGCCCTGCACGGTTTGATGCGTGTGCGCCACTTCACCCAGGACGATGCCCACATTTACTGCACCGAACAGCAGATGGAACAGGAGTGTATCGACGTGGTCGCTCTCGTTCTGGACATCTACAGGGATTTTGGTTTCGAAGACGTTGTGATCAAGCTCTCAACCAGACCGGAAAAGCGCATCGGCAGCGACGAAATCTGGGACAAGCTCGAGGGCGCATTGAGCAATGCGTTGGATGTGATGGGGCTGGACTACGTCCTCTATCCCGGCGAGGGCGCGTTTTACGGCCCCAAGCTCGAGTTTGTCCTGCGAGATGCCATCGGCCGGGACTGGCAGTGCGGTACCCTGCAGGTGGATATGAACCTGCCCGAGCGCTTCGACATTTCCTACGTGGATGAAAGTGGTGGCCGGGACAAGCGTCCCGTGATGTTGCATCGAGCTCTGTTTGGGTCCCTCGAACGATTTATCGGCATCCTGATCGAGCACTATGAAGGCAAGTTCCCGGCCTGGTTGTCACCCGTGCAGGCAGCACTCCTGACCATCACCGACAAACAGGACAGCTACGTACACGACGTGGAACAACGCCTCAGGAAGAGCGGGATCAGGGTGATATCAGATCTCAGAAACGAAAAGGTCGGGTTCAAAATTCGTGAGCACACGATCCAGGCGATACCCTACCTGTTGGTTGTTGGCGATCGAGAAGTCGAGAACGGCGAGTTAGCGGTCCGTACTCAGCGCGGCGAAGACCTGGGTGTCATGTCGGTTGATGCCTTCATCGACCACGTGGCACAGGACAATATCGCGGCCGCTCCTACCGTTTTGTAGGAGCGGCTTCAGCCGCGAATCAAAGGCACTCAGCAGCAGCAATCTTCCTTGCAACACTTACAGGTGTGCTGCTTGCAGCACTCCTTGGATTTTGATTTGCAATCACATTTGCACTTTTCATCAGTCATTTTTACCTCCTGGCAGATCCTGGTTTCATATCCGGACGATCCTGATCTTCGCTTTCGGCTGTATTCTGCCCGTCGATCTCATCAGCCAGCTTGCGCAAACGCTGCGCAACCTCATGCCGATTGAGCGTATAGAGACGCTCCCGGCCCCTGCTCTCAATGCGCACGATCTCTTCCTGGGCGAGCGCTTTCAGGTGACGCGAGGCCACCGAGGCATCGACACTGCAGCATTCACACAAACACATCGCGTTTTCCGGTTCGCTGCAGCTGCAAAGCTCATACACAAGTGAGAGACGGTTGTATTCACCCAGGGCCTTCAACAGGCGGGCAAGCTCTTGTCTTTCAGTCACGTCCATGGGCTGATATTTGCTTATTTGTGCAAATATGTCAATAAGCGGGTAGGAGAACAGGACCACAGATTATTCAAGTACCATGGCGCGTTGAAACTTACGGGAGAAACGCAGAGTGGAATCGCTTTTGAGCTATGAAGGGAAACGGGCTGTCGTGACAGGAGCCTACTCAGGCATCGGCGCAGCCCTGGTAGAGCTGCTCCGACAATCCGGTGCGGATCAGATTGTCGCGCTGGATATCAAGGAACCCGAATCGGGCGTGGATGAGTACATCGAAACTGACATGGGTAACCCGGTCTCGGTAGACGCCGCTCTGGCTGCAATTTCGGCCAACGATCGAGCCGTCGATGTTTTATTCAACAACGCTGGCGTTGCGGCCACGCTCCCTGCTGACACGGTGATGCGGGTCAACATACTCGGGTTGAAACGTCTGACAAATAATCTGTTGCCAAAAATGCAATCAGGCGGTGCGATCGTTAACACCGCTTCAGTCGCAGGCAACCGCTGGCCGGAACACCTGGCGCAAATTAACGCGTTTCTTGGCATCGACAGCTGGGATGAGGGTGTCGCCTGGGTCGCGGACAACGAAGCGCTGGTGGCGGACGGCTACTTCTTCTCGAAGGAGTGTGTGCAGGTCTATACGATGCTGACTGCAAAGACCGCCACCGCTCACGGTCTGCGCATCAACAGTGTCTGCCCTTCACCAGTCGATACACCTCTGCTGCCCGCGTTCCGCGAAACCATGACGGATGAAATCATCGACTGGGCAATCGAGAGCGGTGCTGGGCGTGTTGCGACCGCTGAAGACCAGGCGCGAGCGCTGCTGTTTCTGGGATCGGACCTGGCGAGTTACGTAAACGGTGTAAATCTGCTGGTTGATGGCGGCTATAACGCCGCCTTGCAGATGGGACAGGTCACCCTGCCGGGCCAGTAACGGCCCGGCAAGCCAATGCCTTGAGAAGTCTTACCAGGCAGCCCGGTACATGGCTTCAAGCGCACCCGGATCCACCGGGCGCGGGTTAGAAAAGTTCACCGGGTCAGCGGTTGCGTCTTCGACAAGCACCGGGAGCAGATCGTCTTCACCACCCAGGTCTGAAATGGACCGGTCAATCCCGATGTCGCTGCGGAGTTCGACAACAGCGTCAATGGCACCCGCACCGGTCGCCGGGCCGGACGGTGCCAGGATACGTGCAACCTCAATGTATTTTTCTTCCCGTTCCGGCATGTTGTATTCCATGACGTGGGGCAACATGGTCGCAAGGGTCTGGCCGTGAGCTGCGTTGAGTCTCGCTGATATAGCGTGGCCCGTTCCGTGTACTGACCCGAGACCGGCGACATTGAAGGCAATTGCCGCCTGGGCGGAACCCAGCAGCATCTGCGACCGGGCTTCCACATCTGACCCATCCTGGACAACCTTGCGCAGATTCCCCGCAACTTTGCTGATGGCCTCCAGAGCAATCGTGTCCGAATAGTTGCACGCTCCAGCTGAAACAAACGCTTCAATAGCGTGGGTCAGAACGTCGTAACCGCATGTCGCGGTTGGATAGGCCGGCAGCCCAACGGTCAGGTCCGGGTCGAGCACAGCGAAGGCTGGCGTGATGCTCGGATGCATGACATAGGTTTTACGACCGAGCTTGGTATTTGTGATCACACAGGCACTGTTGGTTTCGGAACCGGTGCCCGCCGTGGTGGGCACGGCGATGACGGGGGCTTCTGCGTTTTTGGGTGTGCCTGCCTGAAGCTCTTCAACAGTTCCGCCGTTTGCAGCCAGCAAAGCGACTGACTTGGCACAGTCCATGGACGATCCGCCACCAATCGGAACAACACAGGCATCGCCGAGCTCCCGAAGCTGCTGTGCCCCGGCTTCCACGTTCAGGTCTGTTGGGTTGGGCTCAACGCCGTCGAACACCTCAACGCGCAGGTTCGACGCTCTCAGAGCGTCCAGCACCGGATCAAGAACACCACTCTCTGCCAGATTCTTGTCCGTAACAATGAGCGCCGCTTCTTTACCCAGCGCCTGAATATGGTTACTCAGCTGCTGGCTTGCGCCTCTGTTAAATACAATCGTCGGCAGAGGTCGGACAACAAAATTCTCGTCTGAAAGCATGTGGGCTCCTTACTT
>JANQFF010000018.1 GCA_028277965.1 Pseudomonadales bacterium | reverse complement strand
CAGTGGCAGTCCAGCGGGGGCGCGTATCGCGATCTTCCTGCTCATCAGGCTCGTGGCTTCCGCATCGAAGACGCGTCTGAACATGAGCGGGTTTTGAATATCTTCGGTGGAAAGTATTCCGGCGAGTGGGGTAGCTGGGGACCGAGGTTTAAAAACGGGTTGGCGGACGGTTCGCGGGTGATGTTGCGGTACCGTCCGTTGACGCAGACCCTATAAAGAATCGCGGCTGAAGCCGCTCCTACAGAGGTTTACGTGAGGGCGTCCAGGTACTTCTCGGCGTCCAAGGCTGCCATACAGCCGAACCCGGCACTGGTGATTGCCTGCCGGTAGACGTGATCAGCCACGTCACCCGCAGCGAAAACGCCTGGCACACTCGTGGCTGTTGCATTGCCTTCAGTGCCGCTGACGATTCTGATGTAGCCACCCTCCATATCGAGCTGGCCTTCGAAAATCCCCGTGTTCGGTGTGTGGCCTATGGCGATGAACACACCCATCAGATCAATCTCCTTGTCGCCGCCATCGTTCTCGGTGATGCGCATACCGGTGACTCCGTTTTCGTCACCGAGAACCTCAGCGAGTTGGTGATTCCATAACGGTTGGATGTTTTCTTTGGCAAATACGCGGTCCTGGAGAATTTTTTCAGCCCTCATCTCGTCCCGACGGTGCACGAGATAGACTTTGTTCGTAATGTTGGCGAGATACAGGGCTTCTTCAGCAGCGGTATTGCCGCCACCGATCACAGCCACATCCTGGCCGCGATAGAAGAATCCGTCACATGTTGCGCAGGCGCTGACGCCTCGGCCTTTGTATTCTTCCTCGGAATCGAGACCCAGATACTGAGCTGACGCACCGGTGGCGATGATGAGTGCATCACACGTGTACGTGGCCTGATCGCCGATGAGCTGAATCGGTTTGTCACTCAGATCGGCAGAATGAATGTGATCGTTAATGATGAAAGCATCGAACCGCTCGACGTGTTCGGCCATCTGCATCATGAGTTCCGGTCCCTGCAGCTCTGCATGACCACCTGGCCAGTTTTCCACTTCCGTGGTGGTCGT
Source organism: Pseudomonadales bacterium (assembly GCA_028277965.1). Taxonomy (GTDB): domain Bacteria; phylum Pseudomonadota; class Gammaproteobacteria; order Pseudomonadales; family Azotimanducaceae; genus UBA4421. The sequence goes on along the minus strand of JANQFF010000018.1, from coordinate 2,656 downwards.
GAGCTGACCGCCGACCTCTATGCCGGTGATGAGGGCCGGTTTCAGGTTTGCGCGAGCCGCATAGAGAGCAGCCGTGTAACCCGCCGGGCCGGAACCTAGAACAATGAGGCGATGATGCACCGTGTCAGACATAGATATCCACGCAGTTGAATTGGGACGAGGCGCCGCAGCAAAGGCATTCTAGACACTTTGTCTGACCTCGCAAGCGACTAGTCGGACAAAGTCCATCGCGGGCTTGGCAGTCACGTATCGGGTTGCTACGGTTGACCCAGGTGTACGTGGGGGCGCGCATGTTTACTCGCAGGGTTCTGGCCGGGATCAGCCTGGTTGTATTGCTCGGTCTGTTCAATGCCTACACGCAGGCATCCGTACCGGGCCTCGGCCAGTTGCCGACGTTTGATGATCTGGACCTTTCCGGGGACGGATCCCGTCTGCTGATGGTGAAATCGGCGGGTGAGGTCTACGACCTGGTTGTGCGCAACCTAGAAACCGGAGAGGACAGAACACTCTATGAAGGGGATGCTCGCAGGGGGCTGATCAACTGGTGTCGCTGGGCCAACAGCGACCGGATCGTCTGTTCTATCCGGTACTATCATCCGGCTCCCAGACTTGGGCAATTGGCCCGTACCCGCCTCTTTGCTGTCAACTGGGACGGTACCCAGTTCGAAATCCTCGTTCCCCGCGCCAAGAATCGGGACCGTTGGCCGACAGTCTGGAACGCCCAGGTACAGGATCGCGTGATCAGCTGGCTGAGCGAAGATCCAGAACATGTTCTGATTCAACTGAACCGAGACCACCCGAACCGCCCGAGTGTCTACAAGCTCAATATCTACACGAATGACATTTCCAGGGTGCTGCGGCCACGCAGTGTCGTTCGACGCTGGTTCGCCACGTACGATGGCAATGTGAAGCTCGCGGTAGGGTACGTAAACGACTACGACGCGGTGGTCTATCGTGTGCAGGGTCGTCGGTTGATCCCTTTCGAAGGACCGGCATTCGTCAGTGAGATTGCCCCGCAGCCTGTCGGTTTCTCTGCAGACGAACGATATGTGTTCATGAGTATGACCAACGGCCTCGATCGTCATGGTGTGTACCGTGTGAATCTTGCAACAGGTGAGGTCGAAGACGAGATCTTCAGGGATCCCAACTTCGACGTGTTTGGCGGGGTGATCCTTCACCCGGACTCCGGTGAACCGGTTGGTGTCAGTTATCTGCGCCACCATCCGGAACTCAACTGGTTCGACGAGCGCCTGGAACAGCTGTTCAACCACATTCGGCAAGGGTTGCGGGGAGATCGCATGCAGCTCGTTTCGAGCGATCAGGGATACGACCGCTTCGTCATGTACAGCTACGGAGGCGTTTCACCCGGTTACTACCTTTATGATCGCCAGAAAGACACCTTTGAGCTGCTGGGGCTGGACTACCCGGAGCTGGCCGATGATGAGGTTGTGGATTTAGCGCCGGTGACGTATCGAACGCGAGACGATCTGGAAATCCCGGCCTATGTCGCGGTTCCTGAAGGAGAGGGCCCGCATCCTACAGTCCTTCTGCCCCATGGCGGACCCTATGCGCGCGATTCCGCTGAGTTCGATGTCTGGACGCAGTTTCTAGTCGGCAGGGGTTTTGCAGTACTTAAGCCGAACTACCGCGGGTCGGTGGGATACGGAGAGGCACACATGCAGGCCGGATACCGGGAATGGGGGCTCAAAATGCAGGAAGACCTGATCGATGGGCTCGACTGGCTGGTGCAAAGGGGTGTGGCCGATCCGGAGCGTGTATGCGTGGTCGGTGCCAGTTACGGTGGTTACACAGCACTCGTCTCGGCTTTCAAGTTTGCCGACAAGATATCCTGTGCAGTCAGCATGGCCGGGATCTCGAATCTCGAGGAAATGGTGCAACGACTCTACTTTTTCGATCTCGTCAAACGCAACCGTGAACGCATCCAGTCGAGTGCTGACCTCAAAGCCAACTCACCGATACGTCAGGTCAGTGCGATCGATGTCCCCATCCTGCTGATGCATGGGAAAAGGGATACGGTTGTGCGCGTCGAGCAAAGCCGTCGCTTTGCCCAGGCGCTGGAGCGCCACGGGAAAACATTCCGGTACGTTGAACAGGAGCTCGGTGACCATTTCCTGAGCATGACGAGCCAGCGCAATCAGTTCTTCACAGAGATGGACCAGTTCCTGGCTGAGCACCTGATCGCGAACTAATCGCGGCTAAAGCCGCTCCTACAGATAGATCTTCCTATCACTGTAGGAGCGGCTTTCGCCGCGATTCTTTATACTGGTCGCTTCGTTTTTCAGGGGAAGATCCATGCCGCGTGTAAAATTTGGTGGCTTTGTCGCGCCACATCATCCGATTGGAGAAAATCCAACGCTGCAGTTGCAGCGCGATCTCGAGCTTGCTGAGCACCTCGACAAGCTTGGTTACGACGAATTCTGGTGTGGAGAGCACCATTCGACGGGCTGGGAGGTCATCGCAAGTCCCGAGCTTTTCCTCGCCGCGGCTGGTGAGCGTACGCACCGGATAATGCTCGGCACCGGTGTTATCTCTCTTCCGTACCACCACCCGTTCAATGTTGCACAACGGCTCGTGCAACTCGACCACATGACACGCGGACGTGTGATTTTCGGGTCCGGACCCGGAGCGCTCCCTT
>JANQFF010000477.1 GCA_028277965.1 Pseudomonadales bacterium | reverse complement strand
TACAATCCGGCGTGCGGGTCCCAGAAGGCCGTGTTCTGCGAATCGAAGTCGCCCTTGGTGATCAGCGGGCCGTCGCTGATGGTCCATCGGATGCCGTCGGGCGACTTGTAGGCGAAGACGGTCATTTCCTCTTGCACGGCAAGGTGCGGCGTCCCAGTCCTGTGGACCTGCCCCAGCGCCTTGTAACGTGCTTCGGGCGGACAATCCGGGTTGGTGTCCTTGAAGGGCGTGAAGCTGCCGGTGCCGGCGCCGTCCCACACGATGTTGTTCGCTTTCGAGCCTTCGAATTCGTACAGCCCCAGGTTCGGTTTCGTCCAGTGGATACCGTCCCAGCTCTCGGCGTAACAGGTCACCCGACGGTGCGTCTGATCCCGGTTCTCAAGGTCGTAGTTCGCGCCTCGGTAGTACATGCGACAGATGTCCTCGCCGGAGAAATCGGTGTCAGGAAACACAGTGTAAAAAGCACAGATGTTTCCCTCCCACGGCGCGTCGGTGACCAGCGCCACCTCCTGCGGCGCCGGACGCTGCAATTCGAGTCGTGCGTCGCCTTCGATCGCGTCGATGACATGGTCATCCACAAACAACTCGCGCTGTGAGCCGATGTCAACCGGCTCGACCGCCCAGGCGGCTGTCGGCGGTGCGGCCAGGAGAACACCCGCTGCCACGCAGCATGTTCCCACAATCTGTGCAACGGTCCATTCCAAGGGATTTATCCGTGACATGTCTTCTCCTTTAAAAAAAAAGGGGAAACCACACCTATTTTGAAACAGAACAATCAATGGGACTCAGTTCCTATTATTTCAAAAGAGGTGTGGTGTCCCCCTATTTCTTCGATGCCGTAATCTCAATGTTCGACACACCCGCCACCCCCGGGTGAAATACGTTCCCAATGAAATGCAGGTTCTGCGGAAACGTCGGTCCTCTCTTGTTCTCATCACCCCAGGGACCGGCATAGACCGCGTAACGGTACCGTGGCGGTGCAACCTCTGGCTTGCCATCTACGACCACTTTGTCCCGGCCTGTGTCGTAAACAATGTTTCCTTGGATCAGGATATCGTTGAGCGGCGGGTTTGTGTCGAGTTGCCCCTCATAGAGCGCGATGGCGAAACTGCTTGGACGGTCTTCCGATCTCCCACCCCAGTTCCAGTACTCGTGTCCATAACCGTAATGAGTGATAATGTTATTCGCGATGATGGTGCCCGCATCGACATTGGCCGGACGCGCTTCCCGGTCGTTGGCTGCAGGTTCGGCGAAATGAGAAAGCGCACCAGGGTTAAGGAGAATCCCCCACAGGTCGATGTGCGTCAGCATGTTGTCCGAGATGATGAGGTTCCGGCAACCGTGCGTGGCCTTGACCCCCATCATTCCGTGATTGACCGTGTTTCCGGAGCAGGTAACGTTGTCCGCATGTAGGTCAATCCCCTGCGCCGAGTTTTCGATGTAGTTTCCGCAAACCATAATGTGATGAGTCACTTCCGGACCAGTTACCACGATAGCCGAACCCTGGTGCCAGTTGTTGACATAAACGTGCCGGAACGCCCCAGCCCCCAGCTCTCCTTGTTTGGAGGGGTGCCTCCCTTCGGTGAGCTTACCGAGGTTATGTTCCTCCTTCATTTCGGGTGTCGGGAAGAGGTTATGTTCCACAATCCGGTTGTCGCGGACAATTATGCCCGTGCTCCGATTCA
>JANQFF010000450.1 GCA_028277965.1 Pseudomonadales bacterium | reverse complement strand
GCTTCCCGCGTTTCCTCTACCTGCGTTGCGCACCTTGGCAATATCCAGATATTACCTGCGGCACGACGCCTTGGTAGTGAAAACGCGGTGAAGCTCTGTGCATGTGAGAGGTTTATAGAGTTGCCTTAACGCCGCTCCTACAGAGCGATCTCGCTACCTCTGTAGGAGCGGCTTTAGCCGCGATATACTTCGCCGCTCGCAAAAATCCGGGTTACCGAATATGCGCTGGACCATTGTATTGGTATGTGTGATGTGGCTTGCCACCTGCGGGCAGAAAGGCCCTCTCACGCTGCCGGAACAGAACACTTACGATCACGGCCGTGTCCACGTTAGCTGACACCCCACTCGCTTATGTCGATGGCCAACTCCGGATGGAGGGTGCGGCGCTGTCTGACATTGCCGATGCTGTTGGCACGCCGGTCTATGTCTATTCCAGCGAATACATCGTCGATCGGCTCAATGCGTTTGCAACCGCGTTCGCCGGTGTTCCCCACAGGGTCCACTATTCGGTCAAAGCCAATTCCAACCTGGCGATACTTGCGCTGTGCCACGCCCAGGGTGCGGGGTTCGACATTGTCAGCGGCGGTGAGCTGAGCCGGGTTCTCGCAGCAGGCGGCAATGCCGAAGACGTGATCTTTTCCGGCGTTGGGAAGTCGACAGAAGAAATCGACTTTGCCCTGAAGGTGGGTATCGGGTGTTTTAATGTCGAAAGTCCGGGAGAGATGGCCCGTATCGCAAACCGTGCGTCTGTCCTCGGGACAACTGCACCGGTATCCATCAGGGTCAACCCTGACGTAGACCCGAAAACACACCCTTACATCTCTACAGGTCTGCAACAGAACAAGTTCGGTGTGCCAGTCGAAGCTGCACTCGATCTCTACCGTGATGCGGCATCTAATCCGACACTCAGCATACGCGGCATCGACTGTCACATAGGGTCTCAGATCACATCACCCGAGCCTCTTCTTGAAGCCCTTTCCTGCCTGATCGACCTGATTGACAAGCTGGCCAACGAAGGTATCGATATAGAACACGTTGATCTGGGTGGTGGCATGGGCATTCGCTACAGCGACGAGACACCTCTCGACCTGGAGAATTACGGAAGACAGGTGGCCGACCTCATGTCCGGGCGTCCTCAGCAGATTCTGCTCGAGCCGGGGCGTTCGATTGTTGCCAACTCCGGAGTTCTCCTGACCCGCGTCGAGTACCTCAAGGTAGCAGGCAAAACGAATGCACCAAACTTTGCGGTCGTCGATGCTGCCATGAATGACCTCATCCGGCCGGCTCTGTATCAGGCCGAACACACGGTTGTACCGGTCACAGAAAGCCCGGCCGAAGAGCAGAACTGGGACATCGTTGGACCGGTGTGCGAGTCGGCGGATTTTCTGGCAAAAAACCGCTTGCTCGCTCTGAACGAGGGTGATCTCGTTGCCGTCACGACCACAGGTGCCTATGGCATGGTGCAGGCATCCAACTACAATTCCCGCAACAGAGCATGTGAAGTCCTGGTGAACGGCGATGCGTTCAGCGTTGTCAGACGCCGGGAGACAATTGAAGACCAGCTGAGGCTGGAGAGATTGCCCGATGAGACGTAGCAAGCCACTGACTTTCTACAAAATGCACAGCCTCGGCAACGACTTCATGGTGATTGACCGGGTAACGCAGGATGTAGAACTCAACTCCGAAGAGATAGCCCGGTGGGGTGACCGTCTGACCGGCATAGGCTTCGATCAGCTGTTGACCATCGACCCGCCGGACGATGCCCATGCGGATTTCTGGTACCGGATCTACAACACTGATGGCAGCGAGGCGGAACAGTGCGGCAACGGCACTCGGTGCGTGTCACTCCTTGCCCGTCATCTCAAATTGACGAAAAAGTGTGAGCTCACCTGGCAATCTCTGGCTGGGGTCATTCACACCGAAATGCTCCCAAACGACCAATACCAGACGGTCATGACAGAACCCGTTCTCGATCTTCCCGGGATACCATTCGATACAGCATCAGCGGAAAAATCGGGTGGAGACAACCATCTCTACGGGCTTACTCTCAACCGGCCTTCGGGGGCGGACAGTCAGAAAATCGAAGTTGTCCCGGTTTCCATGGGCAATCCCCATGGCGTCATCTTCGTTGACGACATCTTCGCTGCGGACGTTGCGGGGCTGGGTGCTGAACTCACGCAGCATCCTGCCTTTCCTGAAAAAGCCAACATCGGGTTCTGCCAGGTCATTGACCCTCACTTCGTTCGCCTGCGTGTCTACGAAAGAGGAGTTGGAGAGACCCGGGCCTGTGGCAGTGGTGCCTGTGCTGCGGTTGTTGCAGGTGTGCTCGAAGGTCATCTCGACGAGCGTGTCAAAGTATCGCTGCCCGGCGGTAAACTCAGAATTGCGTGGCCGGGGCAGGGCAGCCCCGTTACAATGACAGGCAACGCCACACTTGTGTATCGAGGCGAACTCGCCGATGAAGAATCAGGCTGATGCCACCGCGGACGGTGAGTCCGGATCGGAAAGAAAAGAGACAGGAGGGATCAGCGAAGCGCAGGTTGTGGAATACCTGAAGGAACACCCCGACTTCTTCATGAAGGAGCGGGAACTCCTGGAAGACCTGAATCTCCCTCACAGCTCCGGGCAAACCATCTCCCTGGTCGAACGCCAGGTTGGCATCCTGCGGGAGCGCAACGTGGAAGTACGGCGCCGTGCCAATGAGCTGCTTGAAGCCGCCCGGGTCAACGACCAGCTTTTCGAAAAGACGCGGACCCTTACGCTGGCCCTGCTGGATGCTGGATCGATGCGCGAACTCAACGAAGTGCTTGCGACACACCTCCTGGTGGACTTCAACGCGGATTTTGTGTGCTGTCACGTGACGGGTTCGTACGAACCTCTTGATCATTTCAGCGTTCACGAAGAAATCCCTTTCCGCTCGCTCCTGAACGCTGGACGCGCCACCTGCACAACCCTGCGCAGCCACGAACTCGAACAGGTGTTCCCGAACGGGATCCACGGAGACGCCGGAAGCGCGGTGCTCATTCCGATTGAGGGTACCGAATCCATCCTTGCCGTCGGGAGCAGGGACCCGGCGCATTTTGCCCCCGATATGGACACACTATTTGTCACCTACATGGCACAGATACTAGGTAAGGTGATTTCACATCTCACCGAGACTTAAGTGACTTCCCCTGTAGAGGAATACCTCAACTACCTGTCCATTGAACGGCGTTACTCGCGTCACACGATCGAGGCATACCGGCGGGAGCTCGACAAATTCTCAGCGTTCTGCGCGCGCGAGAACTTCGATTTAGTGAAAGCGGATACGTCCCACATCACCGGATATCTGGGCTACCTCCATAGCAAAGGTCTGAAACCCCGAACCATTCAACGTTCGCTGTCGGCGCTCCGTAGTTTCTACAAGTACCTTCAAAAACGGCGGCGCATTCGTCAGAACCCGGCATCGGCAGTGCGTGCCCCAAAGGCTAAAAACGCACTGCCAAAAGTCCTGGATACCGATCAGGCCGCCCGGCTGTTGGAATCCAGGGCTGGAGCGGATGACCGGCAGTCGCCGCAATCTATCCGGGATCAGGCCATACTCGAGCTGTTCTACGGTGCAGGCATCCGTCTCGCAGAGCTCGTGGCCCTCAACGTGGGTGACGTTGACCTGAACAGCGGTTTTGCCAGGGTAACCGGCAAAGGTAACAAGGTGCGCGACGTCCCCCTCGGGCGGTACTGCGTTCGGGCACTTCGGACCTGGCTGGCAAATTCGCAACCGACCGATCTGAGAGCGCCTCTCTTCACAGGCAGAGGACAACAACGGATCAGTCCCCGCACAGTTCAGACGCGCATTAAAAAGGTTGCGGCGGAGCGCCTGGGAGACAACGCCCTGCACCCACACATGCTGCGCCACAGTTTCGCAACACACATGCTGGAATCGTCGGGAGACCTACGGGCCATACAGGAACTCCTCGGGCACGCGGATATCGCCACCACGCAGATTTATACCCACCTGGATTTTCAGCATCTGGCAAAGGTCTACGACGCGGCGCACCCGCGTGCACAGAACCAGGGCAAAGAAGGAATCGCGGCTGAAGCCGCTCCCACGGAAGGACATAAGGTGTCAGGCTGATGCCGATCAAACTCATCACGTTCGACCTGGATAACACACTGTGGGATGTCGACAGCGTGATCCGTGCGGCTGAAAAAGACATGGTCGCCTGGCTCGAAGCCAATGTGCCCGAGTCCCTCGATCACTACCACGTCGACAATCTGATGACCCTGCGCCAGGCAGTTGCGAAACAGTTTCCGGACAAGGTTCATGACCTGAGTCACATGCGCCGTCAGGTCCTGTTCGAGGTGATGAAGCTTACCGGGCTCAATGCCAGGGATGCGAAAAAACATGCACATCTCGCGTTCGACGTGTTTTTTGAGGGGCGCAACCGCGTCAGTTTTTTCCCCGGGGCAATCGAGACACTCGAGCGGTTAGCCAGCGAGTTCACCCTGTTTGCGCTGACCAACGGTAACGCCGACATAGAGAAAGCCGGCGTGTCTTCTTTTTTTAGAGACGCCATCAACTCGGCTGACGTCGGTGCCAGCAAACCTGACCCGAAGATGTTCCATGAAGCCTTGCGACGTCAGAGACTTGCGGCTGACTCCGCCGTGCACATTGGCGACCACCTGGTGGACGACATCCAGGGCGCTATCAACGCTGGAATGTATTCGGTGTGGGTGAACTTTTCAGGAGAACGTCCTGACAGCGATGCAACCCAGCCTCACAGGGAGGTTGCCGACCTGCCGGAGCTCATCGACGCGATTGCCGATCTCAACCGGCCAGGAGATCCCTGACTGCAGAGACATCTGCCTCGATGATCGTTTTCCTCTCGGGAAGGGATTCAAGAGCATCCAGGGTCGGATGGCCCGGAGCAGCATCCCCAATAGCGCTTGTTACAGCTTCGGTGAACTTTGCCGGGTGCGCCGTTGCTGCAACAATCACAGGGGAATCCACCTCAACAGAAGCGGCAGCCGCGTAACCGACTGCCGTATGTGGATCGAGCACGTATCCGTATTTGTTGTATACCGCTTTGATCGCACCCAGCGTCTGCAGGCGGTCGACCGCCGTTGCGGTGAACACATCGTCATCCGGGGCACTTCCAAGTGACGCTCGTCCGTGCGTCGCAAAGTCATCCATGAAGGCACACAACCGTCGTGTATCCCCCTGGAAGTAATAGTAGAGGTAACGTTCGAAGTTGCTGGCCACTTGTATGTCCATGGCAGGGGAAAGCGTGAAGTGCACCTCTCCCCGGGCGTACTCCCCCGTCGCAAAAAATCGCGCCAGAATATCGTTTTCATTCGTGGCCACAATCAATCGATTGATGGGAAAACCCATGCGCCAGGCAAGATACGCTGCGAAGACATTGCCGAAATTCCCCGTTGGGACTACAAAGGCAGGTGGTGCAGGCGCGCGCAGGCTCGCATAGCCGTAGTAGATGATCTGAGCCATGACCCGTGCCCAGTTAACGGAGTTCACGGCACCAAGGGAATGCGCCGCTTTGAACTCAGCGTCGGCAAACACCGTTTTCATCAGCGCCTGGCAATCATCGAAGCTGCCTTCGACAGCCACACAATGCACGTTTTCGTCAGGCACCGTGGTCATCTGCCGCTCCTGCAGAGGACTCACTTTGTTGTTTGGATACAGAATGTATATCTCAATGTTCGGCTGGCCGCGTACTGCTTCGATTGCGGCGCTCCCCGTATCCCCGCTGGTCGCCCCAAGGATCTTCAGCCGCTCACCCCGGTCGCTCAGCACATGACTGAAGAGCTGTCCAAGCAGCTGCAGGGCGACATCTTTGAACGCAAGTGTCGGCCCGTGGAACAACTCCATGATGAGAACGTCATCGAGTACCCGTTCCCCAATCACATCCGGATGATCGAAGCGGGCGTATGCCCGGTCGATGAGATTGTTGAGCGTATCTTCAGGTATGTCGTCCACAAACAAAGGCAGCACACGTTTGGCCAGCGAGATGAAATCCAGACCTCTCAAACCTTCGAGGTCGGATGACACGTCCGGGATCGACTCCGGAACCAGCAGACCGCCGTCGCTCGCAAGCCCCATCAGCAGGCTATCGACAAAGCTGACGCCGCGGACACCACCACGTGTGCTCTGGTATCTCATGTAGGATCCGCTGGGCCTTGCCCGGACAAAGAGGCGCGTATTCTACGCAGTTGGCCCACTCAGACAAGAAAAGGCAGGCAAGAAACGAAAAAGGGGCCCTTCCTTGCGGTCGGGCCCCCAGGGTGAGTTCGGGATATTACTGCGTCCCGAATGGAGAGAGTTAGCTGTTTGAGAACTCCGGGTACGCTTCGATACCCGTCTCTGTCAGATCCGCACCTTCGTATTCCTCTTCCTCAGAAATCCTGATGCCCATGGCTGCTTTCAAAGCAAACCAGACAACGAGGCTGGCAAGGAATGTCCAGGCGAAGATGGCAACTATACCGATCAGCTGCGATACCAGGCTGGCATCCGGGTTTGTGAAACAAACCGCAAGCAGCCCCCAGACACCGCAGGTCCCGTGAACCGAGATTGCACCTACCGGATCGTCGATCTTGAGCTTGTCGAGGC
>JANQFF010000402.1 GCA_028277965.1 Pseudomonadales bacterium | reverse complement strand
AACGTTGGGAACGCGAACATTGGCAGCAGAGGCCTGGCCGAGGCCACCATCATACTGAGCAACACGCGTAGCGGTCTTGCTCTGACGCTCTGCGTAGATGAAAGAGGTGAACAGATTCAAGTTCGCGGCCACTGCATAGTCAAGACGTCCTGCGTACCCGACGAAGTCACTGAACACCGGATAACCGGCAAAGTCGTAACTATTGTTTCCTGTACCGTAGTATCCCATCAGGAACTGATACGGCTTGATGCACTCATCACCACCACCGAACACCAGGAATTGGGTGAGGTGATCGTATACCGCGATTCCATTCGGCATACCGGTCCAAGACACTGTGTCGAGCATACCGCCGCGGCGATCTGGACCTGATCTGAAGAAATGCGCGAGGCTGAGCTTCGCAGGTCCGCAGAGGCAGCCGAATTCCAGCATCCATGCTTGCGTGCGGGCGCTGAGCGGACGTCCGCCATTTCTTGTCACGTCGGCAACCTGAAAGTCCCACTCACCGTTGAAGAAGAAGCGGCCGTTGTTGTACTTGAGGTACGTGACCTGCATCAGGAACCAGACGTCTCCGGATATGGGCTGCACACCATTCATGTGCCGAGCCCAGACACCGCCGGGTCCCCCGCCTGCAGCGGCAAGAAAGAAGTTAACGGCGAAGCTACCGTTGTTGTCACCGTACAAGGATCGGCCGTTGACCAGCGCGCCTGCACCGGCTGGAGCTCCCACATGGATATTGCTGTATGCGGCGATACGGGACAGGGTTCCTGCGTCAATGTTACCGCATGCGTACCGAACCGCGAACGCGTTGTTCCAGTAACGATTTTCGTTCTGGTCCATACTGGACGGTGGGTTACGAAGCACGCCCCCGCGGGAACCAAAGGCATCAGAGGCGTTCGGGTCAGTGTCCTCGCCGGAGTCATGCAGGTACTGTGACCAAATCAAGGTCAGCGGACCGTATGGCGCGACAAAGGCGAATGAACGGGAGTGGATGTCCTTGGCATGCAACGTTGACCAACCAGGACCGAACTGGGAAGGACGGCGACCGAATGCGATGATGCCCCAGGGAATCTGTGCGGTTACCCAGGAGTCATGCCACACGCCGATGGCCATTGCCGTGTGCTCACCTGCGATGGCACGGCTGTCTGCAAAGTACCACCCTGCAAAGTGGGCGGGATCCCCCCAGCTGGGCCGGCCAAACGGCGGAGTATTTCCTCTGCCGTAGCCGTTCAGGTTTCCGGAAAGAGAGTAGACGCCTCTCCATCGAATAGCCTTGTTCAACCTGATCTGCGGATACAGGTAGAGTCGCTGAAGAGTGTATGCTGCATCTGAGCCCTTACTGGAGTGTCCCTCCGGTACAACGACTCGTTGACTAGGCCCGGACAAACCCAGGGTGGTGCCGCCGTTAACAAATCCTTCCTGCTGCGCGATGTTTGCATTTCCGAACAGGCCGTTGGGACCGGTGCGCG
>JANQFF010000401.1 GCA_028277965.1 Pseudomonadales bacterium | reverse complement strand
AGCATCCTGCGCCGGACCGAACTCGAGCGCTGGACGCGACTCACAGGTGTCGTCCATGCAGACGCGGGTTGGCAGATGCATGATCAGTTCATCTTCGACCAGCTCGACCACATCCAGGTCCGGGCCTGCCACGAGGATCACATCCTCGACGGTGTCACCAACTTCGCTGCCTTTCCAACCCGCAGCTGTGACCTCGTCTTCGGCCAGGAGAGCTTCGAACTCCGCCTGGATGGTCACTTCGCGTTCCTCACCACACAACTGGCATGGCATAAACGCACTCACTGAACTCGTACAGGAGACGCCAACACGACCCTGCTCGTCCATTGAAAAGGACAGCGACGCGATACCGTCAGACATTCCACGGACCAGTGCCTTCAACCTGGAGCACGAGGCAGCTTTCACTTCCCTATCGATGTCAGCCCCGGTTCTCGCCAGGTCGACATATCTGAGCGATATCGGGGTCTGGGTCTCAGTCGCGGTCATGGCGGCGCATCATAGGTAGCGCCCCCTCTCCTGTAAAGCGGCTATTTCTCGTTGTAACTTACGCAGATTCAGCACTTAAGGACTTATTCGGTGAGCAGCCAGGTTGTCCTCGCATCGACATCGATCTACCGTGCCAGAGCGCTCGAGCGCCTGCATATCCCCTTTGACGCATTCGATCCCAAAGTCGACGAAACTGCGCACCCGGACGAATCTCCCGCCGAACTCGCGAAACGGTTGGCGATAGCGAAGGCGCGAGCTACGCAGAGCGAGCTGGATGGAGCAGATTTCCCGGAGACGCTGTTTATCGGTGCCGATCAGGTGGCATGGTTCGACGGCAGGCAGCTTCCGAAACCGGCAAACCTGAACGAAGCCCTGGAAAATCTTGTTGAACTATCCGGCAGGACAGCGGTGTTTCAAACAGCGGTCGCGGTTCTCAACGGCCACGAATCACTGGTTGAATGCGTAGAAACGCTGGTTGAACTGCGCAGTCTGTCAGCAGGCCAGTTGCAACGTTATGTGAATCTCGACGAACCTGTGAATTGCGCTGGTGGTTTCAAGGTCGAGTCGGCTGGAATCGGCCTCTTCTCCCGCATTGAATCCAGCGATCCTACCGCACTGGAAGGTCTCCCGCTCATTGCGCTTGTTGCGATGCTCTCGCAGCTGGGTTATGAGATCTTCAGCTGAGGTTTTTCAGTTCCATCCAGATTTTCTCGAAGTCCTGACCCGGGAGCGAAGTGAACTTGAGGAGCGAGCCATTGTGTGGGAACGCCAGCTTTCGCGCGTGTAACATCATTCGGGAAGGCTGATAGACAGCTGTCTTCGGATCTTCGTATTTTTCGTCACCCACGACTGGGTGGCCGGAAGCGCTGGTATGGACGCGAATCTGGTGGGTCCGGCCAGTGTGGAGGCGCGCCTGAAGGCGTGTGGCAGTCTCACATGCATCGAGAATCTCGAAATCGGTCCGCGCGGATTGACCACCGGTATCCACCCGTACCCTGCGCTCTCCCGACTGGGACAGGTAGCGTTTCAGCTTGAACTGAACCGTACGCAGCGGGTGCGGCCATTGTCCCCACACGACAACCTCGTAGACCTTGGAAACCTGCCTTTCCCGGAAGGCTTTTTGTATGGCCGCCAGTGAGCGACGGTTTTTTGCAACTGCCAGCAGGCCGCTCGTCTGCTTGTCCAGCCGGTGTACAAGCTCATAGCGCTGCGTGAGTCTGACCTCCCGAATCGCTTCAATCACGCCGCTGGAGATCGACGAGCCACCGTGTACCGGTACGCCGTGGGGTTTGTCGAGGATAAGCAGGTCTTCATCTTCGTAAATGATGTGCTCGAGCAGCCGTTCGCCAAGCTTCAGCGCATCACCGCGATCAACCTGTTCCGCGGTCCCGAAACGCAATGGCGGTACGCGTATCCGGTCTCCCTGCTCCAGGCGGTAGCTGACAGCAACACGCCCACTGTTCACGCGGACCTCACCCCTGCGGATAATCCTGTAGATCTGGCTTTTGGGAACCCCTTTGAGCGTTTTCAGCAGATAATTGTCAAGGCGCTGGCCCACATCGTTGCTGTCATCGATCTGAAGGTAGGAAACCGGCATTGTGGCGCTTGACCTGGCTGTGCTGGAAAACTGCAAATGTTTGAAGGGCTTACCCATCACTGTTAACATCTGCTCGTTGCATTCGGTGGTATGTTAACAGAGCTTTTCTCGTAACCGGATGCACGTGAACTTGAGCGGCTTCGACGGCGTAAGAGCAATCCAGAGGGAACGTTCCCGGTGCCAGCCCTCGAAGACGTGGTGAAACTATCGACGTAGAACCCTACGCATCGAGAATTTATACGAACTGCTGTACCTCGTATGTCGTCTTACAGCAGACGCAGAAACGCAATTGTCCGCCGGGAGCTATGCACATCGCTGTGACCTGGACATTGGGGACATGCATATACAGACGGCCGATCCGTCGACGGTGAGTTGACCTTGCGGCACACGTGGCGTTCCCAGCCTGGAACACACAACGCACCCGTGTATATGTGACGTGTCTGCGCAGAGAGTTTCGTTTACCACCCCCGCTCTTTCTTAATCGTTACCCACCACAGGTGTGGGCCAGGGAAGAGAAACATCAATGAAAAGAATGCTCATCAACGCGACCCAGCCGGAAGAGGTCAGGATCGCTCTTGTCGACGGTCAGAAAATGTACGACCTCGACATCGAAAACCGAACACGGGAGCAAAAAAAGTCCAGCATCTACAAAGCCAAAATCACCCGGGTTGAACCCAGTCTCGAAGCGGCATTTGTTGACTTCGGTTCCGAGCGGCATGGTTTTTTGCCGCTGAAAGAGATTTCGCGGACCTACTTCAAAAAGCGGGCGCACGACGGTAATCAACGCACGCCAATTCAGGAACTGGTCGAAGAAGGCCAGGAAATCCTCGTCCAGGTCGATAAAGAAGAACGTGGCAACAAGGGCGCAGCGTTAACCACGTTCATCAGTCTTGCTGGACGCTACATTGTCCTCATGCCGAACAATCCGCGTGCCGGGGGCATTTCCCGTCGCATAGAAGGTGATGATCGCGACGAATTGAGAGACGCGCTTGCACAACTCGAACTGCCACAGGGAATGGGCGTCATCGTCAGAACGGCTGGTGTTGGCAGGAGCAGCGAGGAGCTCAACTGGGATCTCGACTATCTGCTGCAGCTGTGGAGCGCAATCCAGAATGCTCACGAGACGGAAAAGACTCCTTCTCTCCTGTACCAGGAGAACAGCGCTGTGTTGCGGGCAATCAGGGACAACCTGCGCAGGGACATTGGTGAAGTTCTGATTGAGGGGGACGATGCGTACCAGGAAGCATCGAATTTCATCTCCCAGGTCATGCCCAACTACAGCGACAAGGTTAAAGCCTACAGCGACGGTATACCGCTTTTCAGTCGCTACCAGATAGAAAGCCAGATCGAATCCGCGTTCCAGCACACTGTGAAATTGCCCTCAGGCGGCAGCATAGTGATCGATCCAACAGAAGCGCTGGTTTCGATTGATATCAACTCCGCCCGGGCTACCAAAGGAGCGGACATCGAGGAGACTGCCCTTTCGACAAACCTCGAAGCGGCCGACGAAATTGCGCGGCAATTGCGCGTTCGCGATATCGGCGGTCTCGTGGTCATTGATTTCATCGATATGGTGAACCAGAAAAACCAGAGGGCCGTCGAAAATCAGATGCGTGAAGCCCTCGATGC
>JANQFF010000365.1 GCA_028277965.1 Pseudomonadales bacterium | reverse complement strand
AGAAAAACTGGCTTCGAGTGACTGAGAGACCGTGACAGCAGTAAAAACCATTACGCTCGACGGCGAGTTTCAGATGAAGCGTGGCTCTATCGCGGCACCAACGCTCGCGTTTGAAACCTGGGGCGAACTGTCGGCAGATGCGGGTAATGCGCTGCTCATATTCACCGGCCTGTCTCCATCTGCTCATGCCTGCTCCTCGGATGAGGACCCATCCGCCGGCTGGTGGGAAGACATGGTCGGACCCGGGAAACCCGTCGATACCAACCGGTACTTCGTGATCTGCGTCAATTCCCTCGGAAGCTGCTTCGGCTCGACAGGCCCGGCAAGTATCGACCCATCAACCGGTCAGCATTACCGGCTCACGTTTCCCGTGCTCACAATCGAAGACATCGCCAACGCCGCATGTTTTGTCCTCGATCACCTGGGTGTCAACCGTCTGCACACAGTGATCGGTTCCAGCATGGGAGGTATGACAGCCCTTGGGTTTGCACTTCTGCATCCAGAACGTACGCGGCGACTCGTTTCTATCTCATCAGCAGCGCGCAGCATGCCGTTCTCAATTGCCCTCAGGTCTTTGCAGCGGGAGATGATTCGAACTGATCCCGAATGGAAAAACGGAGACTACGACCTGTCCGGGAATGGGCCCATCTCCGGCATGCGCCTGGCACGCAAGCTCGGCATGATCACATACCGGTCAGCTGTTGAGTGGGCCGAGCGTTTCGGCCGTGAGCGGGCAACTGACTTTGCAGAAGCTGACAATCCATTCGGAATCGATTTTGAAGTGGAAAGTTACCTTGAAAGTCATGCCAACCGCTTCATCGGCACGTTCGACGCTAACTGCTACCTGTACCTGTCCCGCGCGATGGACCTGTTTGATGCCGCCGATCAGGGTGGCAGCCTGAGCGCCAGTTTCAGCAAGCTGGATCTCGATCAGGCACTCATCATTGGTGTGGAGACGGACTTCCTCTTCCCGATCAGCCAACAGGAAGAGCTGGCGATGGCGCTACAGGAACATGTGGCGGACGTACAATTCCAACGCATGCCATCGATACAGGGGCACGACTCTTTTCTCGTCGATATGGATCGATTCCGTCCCGCGATCGCAGGTTTTTTCTAGCGCCATGGCGTCAGAAGAATCGCGGCTAAAGCCGCTCCTACACAGGTAGCGAAAGCGGCTTTAGCCGCGACTTCCTATTCTGCCTGGTCGGCAGACAGCAACGTGGTCAGCATGGGGGCGTCCACGTACCCACCGGCAAGAAGCCGCAGTTCAGGGCCGGTGCCGACGAGAAGACTCGGCATCGCGTTGGTCCCAAACGAATTTGCACTGTCAAACTGAAACAGTAGCCGTTCCTTGAGCCCTGGATCTGTGATCGCGGTTTCCACTTTCTCCGTACCCACACCAAAATGCTCCACTACACTCAGAAGCTCCGCCAGATCGTTGATGTTCCGTCCTTCAACGAAAAATCGGCGCTGCAACTCGTGCAACATTTCAAACGGGGCTTTGTTCAACTCTGCACGGACCGCTTCAAGAACCAGGCAGGGCAGGACGGAATTGTGGACATATTCCTCCGGAAACCTGTAACCGAAAGGTGCCCCGGTGGTTGCTTCCACCTCTTTCCAGAGTTTCATGAGGAAACGGCGTCCATAGTCTCCAATCGGCTGCGTACCGTGAGGATTGATCCCACCGAGCATCAGATCGAATTCGAATCGGCCGCTGAGAGCCTCACGCGCACGTTCAAACTCGGTCGCCATGCCCCAGCACCACGAGCACATCGGATCGGTCACCAGCACAACCCGGTTCATGGTACGAGCACCCGTCTGTCTTGCGTAACCACACCGATATCCGCTGCGCTGAAACCCAGTTGCAGGAGTTTATCCAGGCATTCGTCCGCAGATTCGCCCGGTACGGCCGCCAGAAGGCCCCCGGACGTTTGAGGGTCAGCCATGAGGGCCACCTCAGCACTGTCGAAGCGAAGCCCGCGACCAAGCTCATAGTCCTCGACGGCAAGCATGTTCGCACTCTGCAGCGAACTCGGTGAATGCATCACCATATCCCGGGCACCCGGATAAAACGGCACCTGAGACAGGCGGATTTCGGCACCAACGCCCGATGCTCTGAGCATCTCACTCAGGTGCCCGCATAAACCGAAACCGGTCACATCCGTCAGCGCGTGCACCCTGGATTCACAAAGTACACGCACAGCCGGCTCGTTGCTGCTGTCCATGCCCTGTTGTACGGCATCCATGGAGGAGGGCTGGGCCTCTCCGCGCATTGCCCCCGCCAGGACCGCTCCCGTGCCAATCGGCTTGGTCAGGATCAGGTGATCTCCTGCCACCGCGCCCGACTTTTCGAGTACCCGCGTTCCGGCACGGCCGGTTACCGTCAGACCAACACTCAATTCCGCCCCTTCAGCCGAGTGGCCTCCCACGAGTTGCACACCGTGGTTGTTGAGCACGCACACAGCCCCACTCAGGAGCTGAAAAAGCTCTTCCTCCATCAGCGCTTCCTGCATGAATGGCACCGTCACAAATGCCAGCGCCGCTTCAGGAATGGCGCCCATGGCAAAAATGTCATTCAAGCTGTGATGGGCCGCAATCCGGCCAAAGAGATAGGGATCGTTCACCATGGAACGAAAGCCGTCGATGGTCAGCAATGTGCTCGCACCACCGTTTGTGATCTCCGCCGCATCGTCTCCAATACCGAGTCTCACATGGTTGGCCTGCTGGGGCGGCAGGCGGGTGAGCACACGCCTGAGTGGATTCGCAGCGAGTTTTGCCCCGCAACCCCCACACCGCATGAGGTCATCAGGCAGTTCAGCACGCAATACGTCCGGTAGTTCAGTGCCGGGATCGTCCATCTTCGGAAGCTCGCTGAATTTCTTCATAAACTTCCGGTCGATGTGCTCTTTCCATAGCCACATGAGCCTGTTCTGTAGCGCCCAGTTGCCACGGCTGGCGATCGCCCGACCGTCGGAACTACCGATCAGGGCCAGGTGACGGCGTTGCGCCCTGAAAGTCCTGAGGGGTTTACCTGTCGCAGATCGCCTCAGGTTTTCCGCGAGAACAGGTCCCGCACGCACGGCAAAAACACCTGACTTGGGGCGTTGCTGGCCTTCCAGAGAAGCAACGTCGCCAGAAGCAAAAATCCCGGGATGGGATGTGCTTTCAAGCTTCGTGTCGACCCGGACGAAGCCCGCTTCGTCTACCGAAAGCCCCGAACTCCCCAACCAGTCCGGCGCGCGCACATTCGTCACCCACAGTACCCGGTCTGATGCCACCGTTCCTATCCCCGGGAGTTCTACGCCACCCTGCTCGTCACATCCGACTAAAGCCGGGATAAACCGAATATTCGTGTTGCCGAGCTGCCTTTCAACGAGCCTGCGCGCTTTCCCGTTGTGTCCCGGAAGGATCTGCTGCCCGACGAGCGCAAGCTGTACATCCGGGCCAAGCCGGGCGCGAATGGCCATGGCTAGTTCTACACCGCCAGCACCCGCTCCAACGACCACAACCTGGTCGCCTGCTGCCACGGAGGTCTCCAGTGCCTGCCACTTGGGAAGAAAGTCACTGATTGGTTTGACGGTGATACTCTCGGCGTGGGGGCTGACAGGAACCGCACCCGAATTCAGCGACAGGACGTCGTAGCGCACCTTTGGGCGCTCTTCGAGTTCGAGGTAGCGATCATCAGGGCAGATGCCGCGGACACGCGCCTGGACCAACCGCGCACCTGCAAAGGCACAAAGCGCGTCGAGGTTAATGTGGATTTCATCACGCGAGTAGTGACCCGCGATGTGACCGGGCAGCATGCCTGAGTATGGCGAGTCTCTGCGCTCGGAGATGAGAGTAAGTCGAACACCGGGTTCCGGTTTCATGCCGAAGGCTTTCAGGACCTGGATGTGACTATGTCCTCCTCCAACAAGCACAACGTCTCTGACGGCGGGGACATCGGTCTGCATGTCAGGCAAGCCGCTCCGAAGCGGCTATCAGTCGTCCAGATCCAGGTCGAGGTAGTCAAGATCTTCATGCATCCGGCGTTCCTCGAGACGTTCCTCTATCGCGCGTCGAACTTCCAGTGACCGGGCACTCTGCTCTTTGGAAGTCATCGCAACCACCGCGTCGATATCTTCTTCTTCGTCTTCTTCCGCCTCTTCTGCATCGGAATCTAAATCTACAATCTCTTCACTATTGGATTCTGCGTCGAACTCGCCTTCAGCGTCGTCCTCCGGCTCGTCACCGCTGTCTACTTCAGGGTCATCAGGTCTTGATTCGTCATCGTCCGCAGTCAATGCACTCCCCAGTAAACACACAAACCTATTCAACGGTTCATGAGCGCGTTTTAGGCCGCGTGCCGGTGACTGTCAAGCTAAAAAAAGAGAAATGTTCTGCGGACGGTCCAATCCGATCAGAATGCGGACAGAAAGGGGTGTCAGACGAATAGCGGTGTGAGCAGATAACCCACAAATGCAGCCAGCGCGAGCAGGCTGGTTCGGTCGAAATATCTATTCAGAATGTTCACGCAGCGGACTGTACCCACACCCCGCCATTCTGAAAAAGAACGTTTTGGTCTATGGATATGAAAAGAATATCGCGGCTAAAAGGCACCTACGGAGATAGACAGATCTTGCTAGCGTTGCAGGAGCGGCTTCAGCCGCGATCACTAGAGATAAACGACCAGAAACAGCGCTAACGGGATCATCGCAAGCCAGAGCCCAAGACCAAAAACCAGGACCTTCCCGGATATCTGCCGGAGTGTATCCCGTTCAATCTGTAGTCCGATCATCGCAAGGGCAACAACCAGCAGCGCTTTGCTCACCCAGCTTGCCGCACCGATGACTTCACCCGGCAGTTCGATCAGGCTGGAGACAAAAGCTGCACCGACAAACAGCAGAACAAAGCCCGGGATACGCAGTTTCGCTTCACCCTGGCGATAAACCAGGCTTACGATAAACGCAACGGGGATGAGCCACAGCGTTCTTCCAAGCTTGACGGTCGTTGCGACCTCGGCTGCCTCGTTTCCATACAAGGCGGCTGTCGCCACCACCGAACTCGTGTCATGTACAGCCAGTGCAACCCAGGCGCCGAATACTTCCTGACTGAGACCGAGCCATGTGCCGATATAAGGAAACGTGAGCAGTGCGACAATAT
>JANQFF010000350.1 GCA_028277965.1 Pseudomonadales bacterium | reverse complement strand
TTGCATTCACGGCATCCCTGCCGGACTAACTTCAGTGCGTTTCAACCACGGGGTCCGCGTCAACGCGAATCGCCGGTAGGCGCTTCGCTGCGAACCCCCGTGACGCACGCGTCACGCCTTTTAGCCGCGATTTTCGTCTTGAGCAGACAAAAGTGCAGCAAACGCTTCGGTTCGCACCGCGTCCGCGTGGATCCTGATTTCCTCGAGTTCCTCCGGGCTGAACCCCCGGTCGCCAAGCAGCTCTTCGTTCGCTTCTCCTAAAACCGGCGGATCACCTTTCACCGAACCCGGGGTTTCACTCAGCGTCACAAGATTGCCAACGGTCCGCGCAGATCCATAGCCCGGAACATCCACGGACACGAGATAATCGTTCACGAGGCTCTGAGGATCCTCCAGCACTTCCGGGTAGTTCCGCACCCGCTCCCAGATCATCTCGGGTTGAGTGCGGAGAAAGTCATCCCACTCCATCGCGGTTTTCTGAGCAAACGCCCGCTCGAGCGCCGCACGGAATTCGTCCGAATCCTCGTCAGTCAGCCCTTCACCAAGCCTCGCTCCCGGTGTCTGAAGACGCGGATCGATGGCGAGCTCCGGGATACCGGCGAACGCGCAAAACGCGTCCCAGCTATCCTGGGTCATTGTGTGGGCCAACAGGATTGCCCGACCATCTGATGTGGCGTAAATGCCATACGTCCCGCGAATGTTCGGGTGATGGCTGCCGTCACGGGAGAGATTTGCACCGGTCATGGCTGCATGTGTGATTTCCCACTGTTGCAGCCAGAGTTGGGTACCGAGCGCGCTCGTCTGTACCCGCTGGCCACCAGCCCCGCGTTCGCGGGCAAAGAGCGCGGTCACAACCGCCAGAGCCAGATGCATTGCACCGGACGTATCTCCGACAATGGCTCCCGGCAGGGAGGGCGGTCGATCCGGGTAGCCTGTCATATTGGCCAACCCTCCACGCGCGACGGCTGCACCATCGAGCATGGCTTTGTCCGCATCCTCTCCAAGCGGCCCAAATCCGTTCACCTGGGCATGGATCAGATCCGGGTACTGTTCCCTGAGCGCTTCATAATCAAGTCCCATCACCGCGAGCGCCGGCGTTCGGTAATTCGTGAGAAAGACATCCGCATCGGCCAACAGAGCGTGGATCGCGCGCTGTCCGTGCGGCGTGTTTACGTCCATGCATACCGAACGCTTGCCCCGATTCACGGCAACAAACTGAGACTGGATGGCTTCTGCGGGGGTTTCGTTATCGCGGTTGCGGCCGTAGCGGGAAGCGTCACCCAGCGGCGGCTCCACCTTGATGACCTGCGCACCCATGTCCCTCAGGTAAAGTCCCGCTGCCGGGCCCTGCACGGCTATTGTCATCTCGACAACGGTGATGCCAGACAGGGGCTCCATGGTCCTACTGGTCACCCTGCATGATTGAAGCCATAAACTCTTCCCCGGTCAGACGCGGGTGATCACCCGCAAAGCGGTAACATCCGGGTTTTTCATCCACATAGATTTCACCTTCCAGTTTGAACTGCTCGGCGTCATCGAAAGAACCCGTGGCCATCATATACATAACCGGATCTTTCATTCTGTAGTAAAGGCATGTGCCACATTCGATACAGAATCCCCGCTCAGCCCACGCTGACGACGAATAGTTCCTGATGTGCTCTTCACCTGTGAAGGTCAGCCCTTCCGCCTGTGTCGCAAGCATGGGACCACCCGTCCAGTTCCGACAGGTCGAGCAATGGCACGCATGGATGTGCGGTTCAACACTCTCCGCTTCGAATTTCACCGCCCCGCACAAACAGCTTCCGGTTGCACTCATCGATTTCTCCCAAGCCATTGAGACAAGTGAAAAAATACTGACAGATGAATACTTCGCTGTCACCAGCCTGATCGGCCGGCGTCAGGCTGGATCAATCAAGCATGGATTCGATCTTGCTGGTGAGAAGTTCAGCCACGAGTTCGTGCCCCTCGTAGTTCCAGTGCCCCTGTTTGAATTGACCCCAGTTGAGCGTTCGACCATTCACCTCATAGTGCCGTTCGAACGGTTCCTGCAGACTCATATAGTGAAAGCCAGATTCCCCGGAAAACCGTGCCAGGTCGTTCGCGAAATAGCGCGGGTCAAAAGACGGGTCGATCTCCCGGTATTCCTGTACCCGCTCCGACTGGTAGGCGAGGCTGATGCTGACAAGCAGAAACTCCATATTGGCATCATTAGCCCGACCGACGATTTCTTGAATGAGCCGCTTGTTCAGCGCGTAGTTCGCTTTCATCAGTGAAGGCGGTGAGTCTGTCGCAAGACGATAAATCGACGAGAGCGACGGCCCGGCATCTCCAGCTTCGCTGGCTTCGTCACCCTCACGCTGCCGCTCGATTGCGTACCCTTCTGAGAGCGCACTTGCGCGCTGAATAACCAGATTGATGAGGGCTGAATGACGTCTGAAAGGATCAAGACGGCTTCGCCACCTGTACGTATCTGTCTGAGCATAGCTGGTATCCAGGACAAGCGATCCATCCGCACCAACTTCGAAATACGGCCTCGATTTCGATCCCGCCGATCGTGGGCTGACATCGGAGACATCGTTCATCGGATAGAAAAACAGAACCACCATGTCAGGATCGAACGCGGGCACGTCGTTTTCGAGAACAATGAGTTGTTCAGTCTGGGTCATTCCCGACAGGCCGAAATTCAAGAGTTCGAATTCCTGCTCGCCGTGAGCGGCGTTGAGTTGTGCCTCGGCAAGCCTGAGAAAATTGGTATCGATCTCTACCTGGCGTGCCTCCACAAAGCTGTCGCCAAGAACCGCTATCCGGTAAACCCCATCCGGTTTGTCCACGGTACGCTCCACGTCACGCCAGCCGTGTGAGTTGATTTTGCCGCTGACGGGTTTGTCATTTTCCTTGAAGTCCCAGACCGTCGATCCGGGAATAAAACGCCAGCGTATGACCGGGTCGGGTTGCGCGCTTGTAACCGTTGCACCAAAGAGTTGCGTCGAGCGCAGGACTACCTCGAGAATCCCTAGAAATATGAGTAATACAATCAGGGAGACAGCAGTCGTTGCTATTGCGTTGCGCAGAGAATCCATGTGCGTCAGTCCAGTTCCGTACCTTGCGGGGTAATCCCTGTATACATGCTTAGGTTGGTGCAAAAAGTGACTTCAGTCACGTTGCGCCTAAGGTGAAACAGCCCAGTGGTCAGGAAAAAAACACTGACAGATTGCCACTCTGCTGTCACCATGCGCCCCCATGCCGAATCCACCGACCATCACCACCAGCAAACGCGGTCTCGCAGTTATCCAGGACCCGCTTCTGAACAAAGGCACCGCCTTCACTTCCGAAGAACGGAAACTTCTGGAGCTGAATGGCCTCCTGCCGCCGAGAAGCAGTACCCCGGAAGAGCAGGTTGAACGCGCCTATGCCGCCATCGCTGCCAAACACGAACCACTTGACCGTTACGTTGCGCTTCTGGATCTGCAGAACCGTAACGAGCACCTGTTTTATCAGCTCCTCGAACGCTACATGGCAGAGTTCATGCCGATCGTCTACACACCCACGGTAGGGCTTGCCTGTCAGAACTTCAGCCACGTCTTCCAGCGCGCCAGGGGATTGTGGATAACACCCGACATGCGTGGCCATATGGAAGACGTCCTGCGCAATGCAACGGCTGACCGGTCTATTGAGCTTATTGTCGTCACGGACAACGAATCCATTCTCGGGATTGGCGACCAGGGTGCAGGTGGTATGGCGATATCAGTGGGCAAGCTCGCCCTCTACGTTGCTGGCGGTGGTATCAATCCCGGAGCCACACTACCGGTGTCACTCGATGTCGGCACCAACAACGATCTGCTGATAAACGACCCTTTGTATCTCGGGTGGCGCAGCAAGCGGCTCAAGGGAACGGCATACGAGGAGTTTGTGGATGAGTTCGTAGATGCAGTACGCGCCGTCTGCGCCGATTGCCTGGTGCAATGGGAGGACTTCCGCAAGGATAACGCCCTGTCCATCCTGCAGAAGCATCGACACTCGCTACTTTCCTTCAACGACGATATCCAGGGTACAGGGGCCGTAGCGCTGGCAGGCATATTCAGCGCTCTGCGCATTACCAGGAGCGAAATCACTGATCACCGTTTCCTCATTCACGGTGCCGGTGCTGCCGGTATGGGGATCGCCGCCCAGATCAAGTCCGCTCTCGAATCGGCAGGCGTAGATCATGCAGCGTTCGATCATCACATAGCGGTACTCGACAGCCGCGGGCTCCTCGTCGCTGACCAGGAGTACAGCGATGGGTACAAAAACGATCTCGCCTGGCCGGTGGAACACGCACAGGCGATAGGGCTTGGTAACACTGATGAGCGCCAACTGGCAGACGTCCTCAACGCGTTCAAACCCACTGTACTGATTGGAACCTCCGGCCAACCCGGAGCGTTTAACGAAGGGCTCATTCGGACAATGGCTGGTTATTGCGACCGGCCGGTCATCATGCCTTTTTCAAATCCAACTCATCGTTCAGAGGCGATTCCGGATGACCTGATTGAATGGACAGAGGGGCGCGCTCTGGTCGCAACAGGCAGCCCGTTTGACCCCGTCGAATACAACGGCCAGACCTACAGGATCGGCCAGGGAAACAATGTGTTCATTTTTCCCGGCCTGGGCCTTGGATCACTCATCGCCCACTGTTCAGAGGTCACTGACGAGATGGTGACAGCAGCTTCGCAGGCGTGTGCCGCCAGCGTGTCAGAGGAGGAACTTGCGGTTGGCATGCTGTACCCGGCAATCGAGCGTCTACGGGAAGTCTCCACATCCGTTGCACATCAGGTTGCGGCGACAGCAATCGACCAGGGGCTGACAAACAGTACCCATGAACAGATTGAACAGCGGTTGGCGAACGACCTCTGGGACCCGCAATACCCGACATTCGTCAGCGCCTGAACCAGATCAGCGCCAATCCGGACGTTACGAGCAAGAGACAGCCGTTCACTACAAAAGCCATCTCCTGAGCCCAGTTCTCGTAGATGTACCCTCCTGCAAGGGGGCCGAGGGCCGCACCCACACCCGCTGCAGCCTCTTTCGCCCCCAGCACACTGCCTCGTACCGCCGCGGGTGCCAGATCCGCAACGAGCGCATCCTCTGCAGGGCTCGCCAGCGCCCAACCAACAGAAAAGAGGATGTACGAAACGCCTACAAGCAGAAGCATGGGCCAGAACGGCAAGGCCAGGCTCACCAGGCCGGCGAAGGCAATGCCCACCGCGATGACACGTCCACGTCCGAGACGATCCGACCAGCGACCGGCATAGCGAGGCAGGATGGCAAAAACGAGCCCCGAGGGAAGAAACGTAAGCGCCAGAAGGTAGGTTCCCACCTCAAACCGGTTCTTGAGATAGATAAGATAGATCGGCTCTATCAGCGCACTGGCAAACGCCGACAGGAAAACCACAACGAAGATCTGCTGAAGACCCCTGGACCAGACGATTGGTGGACGCGACTCCGAGACACCTCCGGTTTCACCCACTTTGAAAGCTGACCAGATCAATGCACCCAGCGACGTGACTGCATAACCGCCGAATGCCCAGACCCACGCTTCGGCGGCAGGCATCATACCCGCAAGGGTAAACCCGTAGAACGCACCTAACATGCTACCTCTGACGGAGGTTGTCGTGAGTTTACCCATCGCCTCACCCCGATCGGCCGGTGCGTGCAGATCTGCAATGATCGTACGCACCGACACCCACATGAGCGAAGCCCCGATGCCCTGCAGAAATCTCGCGACGTAAAAACCCTCCAGCGTCTGTCCGCTCGCAAACACGGCCATCGCGAGCACATAAAAAGCAAATGCTGCAACGAAGAATCTCCTCCGGCCAAACCGGTCTAGACAGTAACCAACCACTGGCCGCACGAGGAGCATCGTGCCTGTGAATACGGCGTACATGCCGCCAATCAGCACCGCGTCGAAGCCCAGCTCGTCTGCGCGAACCGGCAGGCTGAAGTTGAGGTACGCGAACGGCAGAGAGGTCAGAAAAACGGCGGTGAGATAGCTGTCACTGCTCTGCGCCGTGTTTGAAGAATCTCCCATCAATGCCTTATAACACGGTGTGCGACCGCTCCCTGAACATCTGACAGAAGAGGAATAGTCTGAATGAAAGTGCTCATCGTCGGTGCAAGTGGTCTGGTTGGAACGGCTGCGGCAAACGCTTTCCATGATGCCGGATGGGATGTCATCGCCGCGTCCCGGCGATTCCCGGACCTGATCCGCGGCGCTGATCACCTCAAAATCGATCTGCAGGACGCGGATGCATGCGCAGCCGCAGCGCGCGATCTGAGTGACATCACCCATGTGGTCTATACAGCGGTCTACGAGATGCCCGGTCTTGTAGCCGGCTGGTCGGATCCTCACCAGATTGAAACCAACGGCCAGATGATCCGAAACCTCCTGGAACCCCTGAGATCATCCGCAGCCCTTCAACACGTCACCCTCCTGCAGGGCACGAAGGCATATGGCGCGACAGTCAGGCCCATGCGGATCCCTGCAAGAGAAAGCCAGCCGCGGGTCGAGCACCCGAACTTCTACTGGCTGCAGCAGGACTACCTGGTGCAGACAGGCCTGCCGCACACCATCCTTCGACCGCAGCTCATCGTCGGTCCTAATCACGGCGTGGTTATGAATCTCCCGCCGATCATCGGA
Source organism: Pseudomonadales bacterium (assembly GCA_028277965.1). GTDB lineage: Bacteria > Pseudomonadota > Gammaproteobacteria > Pseudomonadales > Azotimanducaceae > UBA4421. Next base: position 814 of record JANQFF010000350.1, on the reverse strand, counting down.
GCCTACGCGGCACTCCGACATGCTGAAGGTCAGCCCTTTTCATTCCCCGGAGGGGCGGACTGGGTCTGGGAAGCTGTCGACACACGCCTGGTAGCAAACGCCTGTGTATGGGCAGCCACCCACGAGGTTGCGCATGGTGAAACCTACAACCTCACCAACGGAGAAGTGTTTACATGGCGGGATATGTGGCCTGCCATGGCAGAAGCCCTTGGCGTGGAGGTTGGGCCGGACGAACCACAGAGCATGGCGGCATACATGTCATCGCGTGCCCAGCGCTGGCAATCCATTGTGTCCGAACACAACCTTCAGCCCATTTCGTTGGAAACGCTGCTGGGCGAATCCCACTTCTACGCTGACCTGTGTTTCGCATCTGGTGCCACTGAGCCACCACCACCCACCTACGTCAGCACCATTAAAATCAAGCAGCACGGCTTTACCGACACATGGAATACTGAAGAGAGTTTCTGTGAGTGGCTGCGCGATCTGCAAGCCCGCCGCGTGATTCCTGCGCTCGGCGGTTAGCGTGAGGTCAGGTTAAAAGACCACCAGTGGTCCGGTCGCTCGGTGCCTGGATCCAGTCCCAGCTTCGCGACCCTGGCGGTCCATGCCCGGTCGAGTTCAGCTGCGCCGGTCACCCGTCGCAGGTTGACCGGGTAGAGATCCTCTTCGACCCGGATGAAACCCGCGGGATCTTCGAGGGCCGCACCTGACCAGGTTTTGCCTTCGCAGCGAGAGCAGCTGACATACAGGTCGCCGTCAGCAGCCATGCAATTGAGGTTGATCGACCAAGGCAGACCTGCGTTGACCTCAACCT
>JANQFF010000342.1 GCA_028277965.1 Pseudomonadales bacterium | reverse complement strand
TACACCGATATCGAACAGGCCGGGAGGCGATAGCGATCGGCGGCTGAGTTCGAGGGTAGATTCTCGCCATCGCTGTGTCTAGCCATCAACGGAGTCTTCGACGAACTGGTACGTGAAAGGTCCATCGAATACCCTGGTTGTTGACTGCGGACTGCTAGTGTCCGCAACATACAGATCGACATTCCCACCTTGATTTAGGGTGAAGGCTACGGCCGTGCCATCTCTCGAAACCGCAATTCCCTGAATCTCACCAGCGGGAATACTGTCCGCGGCTAGCGTTGGGCTTCCCGGAACTTCATCTCCGACATCAACAAGGTAGATCTGCTCTGAAGTTGGGTCGAGCTCGCTTGGTGTGGAGAATGCGAGGAACTCCCTGGTCGGGGATAGCGAGATAGCGTTCACTTCGTATCCTTCGGCCAGTGCCTGCACATTATCGAAGTTGTCTAGCTCTACCCTGTATACCCCATCAAGGGAGCCATCCCCAGGTCTTGTTTCGTAGTACATGAACTTGGTATCTGCGTTGAAACCAAGCGAATACGACGCCGAAGCGACCTTCTTCGGAGCAGATGGTTGGCCATCATTGAACGCGATCATGTACACATCCATTGGGTCTGTGTCGCCATCTCTCGCGCCGTAGGATATGTATCGGCCATCGCTCGACCAAAACGGTGACTGTGGAGCGGCCGGGAACACCTCGAACGATGCAATCTCGACGTCAGGACTTGGCTGGAGATCCGACAGGTCGATGTACATGAGCTTGCGCTGAGCTCCATCTATGAGGCTGTAGATCAGCGATGAGCCAGTCGGATTGAATCGAACATCGTGGATATGCCACGGTTCCTCTGGTTCATCATTCAGCCAGATCGGGTTTTCACCAACTCCGTCTACGATGGGCAACAAATAGATGTCTATATCTCCGTTGACCATCTGGGTATACGCAACGTCTCCGGAAGCGAGGAAGGTCGTTCGACTGATGATGTTGCCTGGCTCCTCCTGCTGCGTCAGCTGGACCACGTTGTCTGGATCTGGATTCGATAAGGGCGCGAGGAGCAAGTTGTTCAGCTGATCGTCGCTTTGCTCGAGGTAGACAGCTCTAGTTAGGTCATCATCATCGATTGCGACTACATGCACCATTCCCGGACGAGGTCCCACAACCACTTGTGGTGTTAGGAACTCTGTGTCTTCGTAGGGGACAAGGTAGGCGAATGACTCGTTTTCATCCGGTCCAGATCGTGCGCTAAACAATGCATTCTGGCCATCGGGTAGAAATCTGCTCAACCCCAAGCTGGTCGCCCGGTGGATTTCTTGAGGCGGACCAGGATCGTCTCTTTGAGACATGTCGACGTAGGTCAGCGCCTGGTCGGTCGCCCCTGACAACGTATAGATCGCCATGTTCGCGCGCGGATCCATTCTGGCAATGCTTACAGATTCATCGTCCCCGAGATCTGGATGCAATGAAATCGGCGGATGGGCGACGCCATCGCTGATGTTAACAATGTAGTTCTCGTTCTTGTCAGGGTTGTCGAACCGACCAGTAACGAGTAGTGAAATTACCGCTGGAGGTTCGACTGCGCCGCCTGTTGTCTCATCACCAGTTTCTTGCGTATCTGTTGACCCCCCGCTGCTGCTTGTACTGCCCTCAGCGCCCTCAGTGCCCTCAGTGCCCTCAGTGGCGCCAGCATGATTCGCGGTCGGCCCGCACTCACATCCGGTCATTAAGCCTGAGACGCAGCCTAGTAGGGTCCATAGGACTAAGGAGACTGGTCCCGAAGGCTTGAGTTGATTCAGGTATAGGTTGTGGGCCTGGCGCATCATCGGACCACTGTTCCACAAGGGACAGTGGTCCGATAGCGGGATTCTCAAGTCAACTCGGGTGGGGGAAAACCCTGGATTTGGCAGGGACTACTACGGATGAGCCGGTTGGCTAATCGATGCGTGTAAAAAGTGCCGCCAGCGTTCCCAAGAGATTCAAAAAAAAGACAGCCCGCTCAAGTCCTAGCCACCGCAGCAACAGCGCACAGCGGCCGGGTCGTCGGGATCGCCAACGAATCCTCCACCGTCGTCGTTGTACCAGCTGCCGCAGTTGTATGGGTCTGCCTCAATCGGCATGCCCGGCTCCCACGCTTGGCACTCCGTGGTGGTTGCAAAGTACGCGTACGTTCCGCCCTCGCAGCCATCTTCTTCACACTCAGCGCCGATCTGCTCACATGCCTCGTCGCAGTTGAGCTCGCTTGGGGAGAAGCACGGACTCCATGGCACCTCTTCGCAGGTGTGCGATGCTAGATCGCATTGAAAGCCAGGATCGCAGACATCATCGTTTGCGCAGCCCGGCTTGCAAATGTTGTCGGACAGATCGCAGTACGTCAGGCCTTCGCAGGGTTCAACACTGCAGTCGGGTCCCACGTTGCCATCATCGCTGTCCTCGTCGCCCGCGCTCCCATCGTCGCTGGTTGCTGGACCCGATGTCGCCGATCCCGCAGACGTCATCCCGACCGAAGCGTTGCCTGGATTGACGCAAAACTCACTGATGCACATCAGCCCCGCAAAGCAGCTACCGAAGTTGCATGCGCAGCCATCGGTGCCGGGCTGGCAATCATCGCCACCGCCACCATCTGAGCCGCATCCATTGCTCACCGCTGCAGCGGCGCCCATGATGCCAATGGTAGCTGCTAGGGTCCGAATCGTTTCGCTAAATCGGTTCATTTGAATCCTCAATCGCAGCCCAAAAGCGCTTGCGATGCGCAGGGAACGCTTGGTTGTGCGCCATCGCAAAGGCCCGGATTGGCAGCATGGGTGACCACGTAGTCACCTGGCAAGATCGTCACGAAGTAGTCGGCAGCCCCACTGCTACCGAACGATTGGGTTGTGACATCACCGCCTACGCCATCGTCATCACGCAAAGAGAACACGAGTGCTCCACGGCCTTCGGACTCGTCAGGCATCGTGTTGCCATTCACCGTCACGCCGCCGCTGAGTTGAACAGCGGCGACATCGAGGTCTAGTGCGCCGCCCATCTCGAGCGTGCTCGTCTGAATTGGTCCAGTGATGCACGGTACGCTCGGCGCTGAGCCACCACTGCACAAGGCGGGGTTGCCACCGAATGCGATGACGTATTGGCCGGGGATCAGCGTTGCGCTGTAGCTCGCAGCTCCTGTGCTGCCGAACGATTGAGTCGGCACCGATCCTGCGACCTCACCGCCGTCGAGCAGGTTGAAGAGGATGCTGCCGCGGCTTTCGGACTCGTCCGCCATGGTGCTGCCATCAACCGTTACGGAGCCAGATACCTGCAAACTCGGGATATCGATGTCGAGCGCACCATCGCTGTTGAGGGCGACCCCTTTGCGCACAGGGCCGCTGATGCACGGCACCTGGGGTGTCCCAGTTGCGCAAAGCGTCGGGTTCGAGGCTAGACCGATGTCGTACGTTCCTGGAAGTACCGTGATGGCGTAACTCGCTGCCCCTGTTGTCCCAAAGTTGCCGGAGAAGCCGACGAACTCGTCACGCGTAAAGCTCAAGTTGCCGCGGCTTTCGGACTCGGTGGGCATTGCAGCGCCGTTGACGGTGACTGCACCGCTGACCTTCACGGCTGGGACATCCACGCCAAGTGCGCCATCGGAGTTGATGTTCACGCCCGACATCAGTTCACCGCTTACGCAGGGGACGTCGGGAGGTGAGTTTCCATCGCACAAGTCTGGATTTGCCGCGAGGGTAATGTCGTAGTTTCCGGGGATCAGCGTAACAGCGTAGGTGGCGTCACCGCTCGACCCAAAGCTCTCGGTGGTGATCCCAGCATCGTCGCCTCTCGAGAACGTTAGCGCCCCACGGCCGACGTCCTGCGCAGGCATCGTGTTGCCGTTCAGCGTAACCGAGCCACTGACCCGAACCCCTGAAACTTCAACGTCCAGGGCACCCGATTGGGTCAGGTCAACGCTGTTGGAGATCGTTCCACTGTTGCAGGGGATGACTGGTGAGCCGCCATCGCATAGCGACGGATTACCAAGGAATTGAATATCGTAGGTGTCAGGCAAAAGCGTGACCGCGTACGAGGCCGAGCCGCTACTGCCCAACGATCCGCTGACCGTGACTGCGTCTCCATCAACCGTCTTGAAACCCAACGCGCCGCGAGACGATGACTCCGCTGGAAACGCGGCACCATCAAGCGACACAGTCCCCGTGATCTGGACGGCTGGGATATCGATGTCGAGCGCGCCATCGGCGTTAATCGAAACGCCAGAGCGCAGCGTTCCACTGCCGCAAGGAACGGCAGGTGGGTTCGTGCCTGAGCACAATTCGGGATTGCCAACGAAGGTGATGTCGTAGGTCGCAGGCGGCAGCGTCAGTGCGTAGCTCGCGGCGCCCGTTGAGC
>JANQFF010000301.1 GCA_028277965.1 Pseudomonadales bacterium | reverse complement strand
CAGCAGCACATCTTCCAGTTTGCCGTTAAAACAGTTCACCTGGGTGCCATTGTCGAGTTCCGCTGCAAGAACCAGTTGAACGACTTCACTCGAGAGCCCTTCTTTAACATCAAAGTGAGTATTTAAGGCTACTTCGTTTTCAGAAACACCGAGCGGTGTGATGGCGAGCACAACCTCGAAGGTATTGGCGGAGAAAGTGACACTGAGCCTGTGCCATCGCTGCAGCCTGATGGGTTCATCCAGCTGGTGTTCATCATCGCCAACGCTGACAACCAGGCGTGAACCACGGATCAGTAACTTGAGAGGTCCGAGTGACACCAGCACCTGGTCATTGTCCTTATCGAGTAGTGTCGGGAAGAAGTGAAAGGAAATGTTCCCTTTTGAAGCCAGCGGGATATTGTCGACGACACCGTAGGAGCCATTATTAAGCGGCTGGTGTTGCACAACTGGCTCACCGCCAAGATCTGATTCGATCAGTTCTTCCTGGAAACCCGCACCTCTTGATCGAATGTCACCACAGATCAGCTTCACCAGTTGGGTTGTACATTTGCCCGTTGCCGTTGAGCTGACCATAAAGTCCTGGGCGTCTCCTGCGACAACGGAAATCCTGTTGGTGTAACCAACAATCTCTTTGTGAAAGTCTGTCATTCGCCGAGCTTGTCTTTTGATTCGTTCGCGGCTGAGCCGAAGATTCCCTTGGCCATGAGTGAAGTCTCGAGCCCACGACGGTGCTGGTAGATCTCTGCCCTGACCTCATGCAGGTTCTTGTTGTCAGGTTCAGCCTGGACAGCAAGTTCCACCAGGTGGCATGCAAGCCTTGGATCAGTTTCTTTAAGCGCGTGCGCACGGTCAGCAAGGTTGATCGCGCCGCCAGCGAGGCTCGCCAGTTCCGATGCGAGACTTGCGTCAGGTGCAGGTTTCAGGTGTGCAGGGTTGCCGTCATACCAGCCGCCGTACATGCGCCAGATATTCCGAACGACAAATTCGGGTTCATCGTAAATTGGCTTGAGGTAAGGCTTCTCCAGAACAGCGGGATCGATCTGGACCTCGTGAACAATTTCATCAAGACGTGCGCCTTCATTCATACGGCCAACGGTTTCCCGAACCAGGAACTCGAGTGAATCAGCAACATCATTCAGGACTCCCGCAATGCGGTCTTTGCCTTCAATCGGTAATCCATGCGCTGGCATGAACAGTTCTGCACCCTGGTTCGCCATGTCGCGCATGGCGGCGGCCCACTCGACGGGATAGCGTTGCACCTTCTGCGGGTTACCGGCGTTTGGGAAACACCAGATGAAAAAGTCGCCCGCGCAGATGGCTTTGTGTTCCGGAATCCATGCCCAGGTGTGATCGTCTGTCTCACCCTTGGCGTGAATAAGTTCAAAATCGAGCCCGCCAATGGACATCACCATACGATCTTCATAGGTCACATCGGGTTTGGCCGATGAAGAGGGCAGGAAGCTGTTGCCGTCCTGTATGTCGTATCCCCGGCGTGAGAACTGCCCGAACTGACGCTGGTTGATCACCATGTTGTAGCCATTGGTGAAGTTGTATCGATCGAAGCGTCGCGCAACATTCGTGTGACCAACTATTTTGGGTCTTGGTTGATTGGCTGCTTCGGCTTCAGAGAGGAACGCACCACATCCGCCGACGTGATCAACGTGACCATGGGTGTATACCAGTGAATTGAACGGGGCCTTTTTCCAGCCGCGAATAGCATTAACGACTCGATCTCCACCCTGAACACCGGATGTGTCAAAAGCGACAAGGCCATCGTCGGTGTCGAACACCACTGAATGGGAGAAGGCTTCAACCATCGCGATACGATCTGCGATAACCGAAAGCTCGAAGTTGATCCGGTTCATGGGACCGACGTCTTCTTCGGATTTGGTTCCGTCGATCACCGCGGTTGAAAGGGCGAGGAGATCTGCCATGGTAGTCAGTCCACTAGTGTTGAAGCGCCTGATCGTACCAGTTTTCGGGGATTCGTGGGTTCGAAACCCCGCCCGGAAACTTCATGAAAGCTTTGGGATAGCTTCATGTTCGATGAAGGCGCTTCTCTTATCGTGCATCCCGTACCAACAGAGGAGGAGTTAAAAAATGGGCGTGTTCGATATAATTGTTTGTCTTTTTTCAATCTTTTTTGGTGGCTGTGAAGTCGAGGACTGGGTGGATATGGTGAATTCGCCCTGGCCTTCATCGCCACCGTTTGTCTCGCCACCGCCGCAATGGCCTCAGCCGCCATTCTTCCAGCAACCGGTAACTGAGTTCTACACCGTCGGTGTGTTGGATGATTCGACCGGCTTTACGGTTGATGGCACCCATTACGAGGTAGTTGACGCGACCTTCTACATCAACGGTGCTGTGGGACGGCTTGCCGATCTTGATGTGGGACACCTGGTGCGGGTTCAGGGTGAACTGCAGGATGGCAGGAGAGTGGCAGCGGAAGTGCATTACGATGCCACGGTCATCGGGCGGGTTGTCTATACCGATGAGAACTGGTTCGTCGTCCTCGATCAGCGCGTGGTGGTTGATGAGTTCACGGTGATCGAGCGACCTGTCGATGTGGGACTTGATGTCGAGGTCAGTGGATTCATCGGCCCCAACGGTGAAATTGTTGCATCGCGGGTGATGGTGGTGGAAGAAAACACCGAGCCTTATCTTGTCGGTCGGGTGGACCAGGTCGATCTCTCGCGCTGGACGTTCGAAGTCAACGGGCTGGATGTGGACTATGGTGATGCCTGGGTAGATCTACCGTTCGGGATACCTAAAGACGGTGAACTTGTCATCGTGGACGGCAGCCATCTTTCCGATGGAACACTCGTAGCCGAGCGACTTGCTTCGTTTCCTGCAACGGAACTGACGTTGAGTGGCACGGAAGTCGAGATTGTGGGGTTTGTTAACCGTTACGTCTCACCGACAAGTTTCGAGGTCGGGGGATACCGGGTTACGTCAACCTACTCGACACTGTTTACCAATGGCACTTCGAGTGACCTGTATGAAGGTGTCAGGGTTGTCGTCAAGGGCGCAGTCGATGAATTCGATCGTGTTACCGCAGGGCGTATTCGCCTTCAGGGAACCGGCAGTCCCGGCCATCTTGTTGTGACGGTCGAGGACTTCTCGCACCTCGCGATTGATGGGGGTTGGGAGCTGACAGTGGTCGAGGGTCAGGAACCGCGGGTCGCACTTTACTACGGTGAAGATGTGTCCAATGTGCTGGATCTCGATCGTCAGGGCGACCTGCTTGCGATCGGTTTCCGCAAGGATGTACTCCTGCAGATCGGCCCGACCCGACTGACGGGAGAGATAACGACGACAGGTCTGCGGGAGTTAACACTGACTGGTGGTTCACGGGTCACCATGACCGGTCTCACGGGTGAGGTGCTGGATGTCTATCTCGACGGGGGTTCGCGTACCGTATGTGACGACTGCGATTACCGTGTGATGCATGCTGAACTGCATGGTGGCAGCCGCCTTGTCGCAGATCGGTCTGCACCGCTCGAGGAAGCTGTCTTGAACCTTGACGGTGCAAGCCGGGTCACAGTGAACATGGAGATCGGGGCGCGTCTTGCCGGATCAGCCTCTGGTAACTCGCTGATCCGCTACTATGGTCAGGACATAAGCAACACGGTGGAAACTGCGTCCGGTGGATCCGTTGTTCATCTCGGTCCAACCCGTTAGCGGGGTGCGAGTGGCACACCCCGGTCATCCTCGGGAATGCCCAGGTTCGTCAGTAGCTGGCTGAACCTGGGGTCTTCCCGGATCGGATCAGCGCTCGGTAGTACATGAAAGTAGAGTACGCCGGGCGCTCTCTGTTCATAGGCCCTGAAAAGATGCTCGAAAGCCTCATCGATATGGTTGAGGCCAAGATGCAGGTGGGCCAGCATCAGTTCCGGGCCGACAGTCATCTCTTCTGCCCGCTCCTGCAGCGCTTTTAACCGTTCTTCCGCCTCGTCGGTTCGTCCAGCACAGGCAAGGGCATATCCGATCCAGGATGAGCCGGTTCTGGTCATGCAGTCGATGGCTTTTTCGTATTCACCCAGGAAACAATAAGAGAGCCCGAGCAGGTAGGTGGCCTGGTGTGAACCCGGATCGAGAGAGAGGTGCCTGTTGGCAAGTTCAATGGACTGGTCATACCGTCGCGCGTCCTGGTAACGCAGGGCTGTGGTGAGCAGGGCGAAGGTGTTGTTGGGGGCAATTTCGAGAAACCGCTCGGCCACGTCAACTGCTTCCTCGAACCGACGTCGTGTCGCCAGGAACTGGGCATAGCTGTTGTAGGTAAGTTCCCACATCGGGTGTTCACGAAGGAGGTCCCGATAGGTCAGTTCAACGTCGGTATTCCAGGTGGTCCAGTAGCGAACGTTTGCCGCGAGTTCTCTGGCACCGGGATGTTTTGAGTCGATGGCGAGGGCCCGGTTGGCCATTTCTCCTGCGCGCAACAGTGGCTCCATGGTGATAATCGTCTCCTGCGCCGCACCAACATAGGAGAACATCCAGCCGAGACCGAGATACGCATCGATGAACTGTGGATCCAGTTCGATGGCACGTTCGAACAGTTTGATGATGTGTGGAAACTGGTCTCGGGTTGGCAACTGCAGGGCACGATACCGGGCAAGCAGGTAGCTGTCGTATGCCTCGAGGGATTGGGTTGGCAGCCGTGCGAGATTTCCCTGCTCCTCGCTGCTGAGTTCAGCCTGGAGCGCCTGGGCGATACGAACCGCGATATCCATCTGGATTTCGAGTAACGATTCGATGCTGAGCGTTCGGTCGTAGTTCTCGGCGAGAAGATGTGTGTCCGATGCGGCTTCAATCAGCTGGACCGTAACCCTGACCCGATCACCCGCCTGCCTGACTGAACCTTCAAGCACATGGCTGACGTTCAGTAATTCGGAAATCTCTTTGATGGATTTCTCCGAGTGACGAAAGGGTAAGACAGACGTACGCGATGTGACCGCAAGAGCACGAATCTTGGAAAGCTGAGTGACGGTTTCTTCGTGTATGCCCTCACAGAAGTAGGCATTGTCATCCGGACTCATGTTGGTGAACGGCAGTACCGCAATTCGCGTGGGACCCACCTGGTCCTCAAGGGATTCACTGACCCCGGTCTCCATCCTGTATCCACGACCGCGGACCGTGGCAATCAGGTCGGGTTCACCACCGGCTTCCAGCAGCGCATCTCTAACCAGTTTGACCCGCTGCACCACGGTCTCAGGGCTGACCACTACTTTCCCCCAGACCTCACTAATGAGGTTATCGGTGGTAACGAGGTTCGGAGAAGCTCTGGCGAGTGTGCTTAGCAGCCTGAAAGACAGTTTGCTGAGCCGGACCTCCTGATCTCCAAGCAGGACGCGCTGCTGTCCCTCGTTGATCCGTAGCTCTTGGCTCATAGCCCGGTGCTCATGGAAGCGTTAGCCGATGTCGGCAACGAAGCCTTTGACCATATCAAGACAGTCATGGTCCTGGATAGCCTGCCAGCTATAGTTAAGGCCCTGTCCCCAGAGCGCCTTCATTCGCTGACCTTCCGGTTGATCGAAAATGGGGATCGTCGCAACACCAAGGGTAATCAGCGCCAACCACCAGAGCACAAACGCAATCTTGTAGTCTTCGACCAGCATGTCATAGGGGTAGGAAGTCTTTGCCTGCGGGCACAGATCTACCAGCTTGTCGTGATAGGCCTTCAGGAACTCTTTGTCTTTCCGCCGAATCTCAGGTGCCAGTGAGTGTTGCCAGGACTGGGTAAATTCCGGTCCGGGTGGTCCCGGCTGCAGAATCTGCCAGTCGATATAAGTGAGAGTACTGTCTGCTTCCGAGAGTGCCTTATCTGGATGTGTCCTGAAAATATTGTCGGCTCGAAGATCGCCGTGAACCAGCGTTTTAGGACGGGCGTCCAGTTTGGCGTTCATGTAATCCACCAGTGCGCTACATTTCGGTCCTGTGAGTATGTCGCAAAGCTCCGGCATTTCCGGGTAGCGGTCATCCTCAAGAGGATTCTGGTTGAACATCTGCTGCCACAGGGACAGGAATGTCGGAAAATTATCTGCACCTGCGCGACAGGAACCGTCCAGCGGAAACTGGTACTTGTCCTCCGGGAGTCGCAGCCAGTCCAGTTTGAGAACATCCGATTCCCAGTACTTGGCATGGAACTCGGCGACCTCGTCGTCAATCTTTCGAATGAAAGCTTCATTGGGTGGATCGTCCACCTGGTCGAACACGAGTGAATGCGCTGTCAGGTCTTCCATCGCGATCACAAAAAACTCCGCATCGGGTGAACCGTCATCAACAATGTGATAGAGATGAGGTGTGCGCAGGGGTACTTCGTCAGCCAGTTGTGAGAAGAAGCGAAGTTCCTTGATGTAGGCCCGGTTGGCAAGGGCGTACGCGCGTCGGTCCTCCACCACGTTGGCAATCTTTAGTACCAGCGAAGAAGGAGCGTTGTCTGCGGGGTTGTTGTACTTAATGTCGTGAATTTTATAGGCGTCTGATAACACGCCACCTTCAAGAAACGTCACCTCATAACCAGTGACGTCATTGTCCAGTATGCTGGATAACCATTCTGCGTTTACGTCTTCGATGGTGTGCGGTACTGCGTTTATCGACATTTGTCCTCCCCTGTTTTTGTTTTTATCTCTACATGGACAATCACCTGTCATTGAACTAGGGTGCGGCCGGTGTACCTTCGAATGGCAGTCTAGTGGCAGGCCCATCAAGTGAAGCAGATTCCATAGAGTCTGCCAAGGCATTCACCTATCCCAATTTCCGCAACTACCTGTTTGCGCGTTTCTTCACGACGCTTGCCGTCAACATGCAGAGTGTTGCCATTGGCTGGCAGGTTTATGCGGCAACAGGTGACCCGCTGGATCTTGGATTGATTGGTCTTGCCCAGTTCCTGCCATTCGTGATTCTCGTGCTCCCGGCAGGGCAGGTTGCCGACCGGATGGATCGCCGCCTGATTCTCATGGGCTGCTTTGCCGTTGAATGTGTATGCGCGGTGTTACTGCTTGGATTTACGTTGAGCGGCATGGCAGAAGTCTGGCCGGTGTTCGCGGTTCTGGTGCTGTTTGGTTCTGCCCGCGCATTTGCGATGCC
>JANQFF010000279.1 GCA_028277965.1 Pseudomonadales bacterium | reverse complement strand
GCAGGGATGCCGTGAATGCAAATCAGGTCGAAGAATCCCCGCTATAGCCGCTCCTACAGAGATAGGCAGATCTTACTAGCTCTGTAGGAGCGGCTTTAGCCGCGATTTCCGAGTGCTCAGATCGCCGCAGCGCGCTTGGCTTTTTCTTCGTTTGCCTGGCGCAGGCGTTTGCGGATGATGTTCTGGACAACATTGACCGTGGTCCAGTCGTGCAGCATGGTCCGGCCACACCCGTCACACTCGACGTGCTGCTCGCCCATCACACGATTCAGAAGATCACTGTAGGGCAGACGGGAAATGTGCTTACAACTTGAACACTCGAGCCCAACAGCAGGGTCAATGCCAATATAGTCCATGGCCTTCTGGTCATCCTTGGTTCGGTCCTTCGAAGGACTTATTCTATGGGCGCGCGGACTTCGCAGGGTGTGAACTGCATTGCAAAACCGCAAGATCAGCAGGAATTACCCCGCGGAAATGTGCTCCCGGAGCTCATCGCGAAACTGTGGCGCCGCAATCTCGATCAGGGCAGTCTGCCGTGCATCAACCGGCAGATTCTTGAGCCGGGCGATGCCGTGTTCCGTGACAACGATATCAACATCTGTTCTGAGGGCGGTCACCAGGTCCACGCGGGGCACAATCCGACTGACCGAGCCCCCCTTGGCGGTGGCGTTCATGGCGACAATCGAGCGCCCGCCGTTTGACGCTTTTGCCGAACGCATGAAGTCGACAGACCCGCCGGTACCTGAAATCTGCCTGCCTCCCGCGAACTCGGCATTAATCTGCCCGAAAAGGTCGATCTCGACAGCTGAATTGACCGAAACGAAATTATCCAGCTGAGCTATCGCGCTGACTTCGTGTGTGTGATTTGCACCCCTCAACATCACACCCGGTGTCTCAGCGGCCCAGGACATGAGTGCCTCATCGCCAAGCACCATCCCGGTGACATGCAGGCCTGTATCGATGGCCTTGCGCGCACCAGTCACATTTCCGGCCTTTATGAGCCTCATACCACCGCTGTCGAGAAGCCCGCCGTGCAAACCCAGGTCGTTCTTATCGCTCAGGCACTTGAGAATTGCAGCCGGGATGGCGCCGATACCCGTCTGAAGACAGTCACCGTCTTCGATCAGAGATGCCACAAGTTCCCCGATTCTGAGCGCGGCATCGTCGATGTTCGGCTCGGGCCAGCCTGCCAACGGCCGCTCGGTCTCATAGATCACGTCGATTCTGGATTCACTGATCCTCAGGCTGCCCGCTGGAGCCACAACTGCACGATTGAGCTCCGCCACGACAACTTCGGCGCTCGTGAGCACCGCTTCCACAAAATCCACATTTGGTCCCATGCGCAGGACACCATCCCTGTCATAAGCGACCTGCAGGAGAGCGACATCCACACCCGACTGTAAATAGTCGTAAACCCAGCGCATCTGCATCGGCAGGTAATGCAGACGTGCTGCGTCAGCCTTGCTCAAAACAGGCGTCATGAAGAACGTTGTCTGCTGGTAAGTCTCATGCCAGGCGGTGAAGTCAAAGTTGTTCAATCCGCCGATCGGAAACTGAATGAAATGAAGATCGTCCGCGAGATCTGCCGTCATCATTTTCTGCAGGAGACCAGCCGGCTCATTGCTGCTGCCTCCGACAAATATCCGCTGGCCGGGACGAAGCGCCTGAGCCACATCATCAATCACTACAACTTATCCTTTCCGCGCAACCGCGAGTAAATATCCGTAAGAGCCAACATAAAATGCCGGGGGAAACCACACCGGCCACAATGTCAGCATCGTGTTGCCGCCTAACGGCAGGTCCGCTACAAAGTGCCGGAACCAGAGAAAGATGACGCAGAGCAGCACACCACTGGCGAACGCCATGGCGATGCCCTGGTAGCGGGAAAAAATCGAACTCACCACACCCCCCGCGATGCCGCCCAACCATACGGGCAAGAGCACCCCGGCAACGTTATCCGGCGCATTGATTGTCAACACCAGGACGTACCACACAAGCACAGCAACGCCCATGCAGATCAGCGTCCGCAGGGTCGCAAGTACGGCCATCGTCACCTCCCTTCAAGTAAAGAGCATCATAAACCGAAATCTGCTCTAATCGGTGGATGCTCGAGGTCACCCCGTTCCACCCAAGTGTCAGCGATTGGTTTGCGAATACCTTTGCTGAACCCACGGAGGTGCAGCTCGCCGCATGGCCGGTCATCGCTGCAGGGGATCATGCGCTCATCACCGCGCCAACCGGTAGCGGGAAAACACTCACAGCGTTCATGTGGGCACTCAGCCGCTTCGCATCGGATTGGGAACCAGGCACCGGCAAGACCCGCGTGCTCTACCTCTCACCGTTGAAAGCCCTCAACAACGATATTCGGCGTAACCTCCTGGAGCCGTTACATGCCCTGAAGGCGGAATATGGTTACCCGGGGGTCAGCGTTCAGACACGTTCCGGAGATACATCCTCTTCCGACCGGCAGAAGATGCTGCGTCGCCCGCCTGACATACTGATCACAACGCCGGAAAGCCTGAACCTGCTCCTGACCACCCGCAAGGGACGCATGGCTCTTTCGTTTGTAGAGACAGTGATACTCGATGAGATTCACTCGATTGTGGACAACCGTCGGGGCGTTCAGCTCATGGCGAATCTCGAGCGGCTGGCGGACCTGTCGGACGAATTCCAGCGCATCGCGCTCTCGGCGACGGTATCTCCCCTCGAAGATGTGGCAACTTACGTGGCAGGAAGGACACCCGACGGCGACGTCAGGCCAGTCGAAGTCGTCAATGTAGCCGGTCAGAAAGAAATCGAGTTTTCCGTCCAGTTCCCCGAAGCAGCCAGGGTCGCTGCGGAAAACGGCGACAAGATCTGGAGTTCGTTTGCCGATAGTTTCCGAGACACGATCGCAGAGAACGAGGCCACGCTCTTTTTCACGAACAGTCGCCGTCTTGCGGAAAAAATGACGCTCAGGAT
>JANQFF010000273.1 GCA_028277965.1 Pseudomonadales bacterium | reverse complement strand
GTGCCCGGTGAGAACGAACTGCTCATCAGGACTCATGCCGCTGAGGCGACCAAAGCCGACTGTGAGATGCGCAGCTTCAATTTTTCCGTGAAGTGGTTCTGGCTGCCTTTACGCCTGGCCCTGGGGGTATTCAGACCGAAACGCGAGATCCTGGGTAGCTATTTCGCCGGAGAGGTTGTGGAAGCAGGCGCCCGGGTAACCCGGTTTTCAGTTGGAGACGAGATCTACGGCAGTGCCCAGCTGCGCCTGGGTGCTTATGGCGAATATGTCGCTCTGCCTGAAAGTTATCCGCTGGCGGGGAAACCTTCGAATATGAGCTTTATCGAAGCCGCCGCGGTTCCTCTGGGCGGACTCAACGCGCTGCACTTCATGCGACGTGCACGTATTCAGCCGGGAGAGACCGTGCTGATCATTGGCGCGGGCGGCGTCATTGGCGGACACGCGGTCCAGATCGCGAAAGCCATGGGTGCCCATGTCACCGCAGTCGACGCCGGACACAAGAATGAGGTTGTTGTGAATTGGGGAGCCGATGAGTTCATCAACTTCGAAGCTGAAGATTTCAGCGATCGGGAGGTTTCCTACGATGTGATTTTCGACATGGTCCCGAGCAGTTCCTACCGCACATGTATTGGGCTCCTGAAACCCGGCGGAAGGTATCTGTGTGGCAATCCAAGATTGTCCGTCATGTTGCGGACGTTCTGGACCAACTGGTTGAGCGACAAATCAGCCACGTTTGCTTTCGCAAAAGAAGACGAAGCCGGATTGCTCGAGTTGAAGGCCATGATCGAAGCGGGACAGATAACGAGCATCGTCGATCGATCGTTTCCCATGTCACAGGCACGCGATGCACACTGGCTGGTAGAGACAGAACAGCGACGCGGCGCCATCGTGATCGATATCGAACAAAGTGAGGGGGAATCATGAAAGGCTATGGGTTAATCGGCTTAGCGGTGCTGCTTCTGCTACCGGATGCGAACGCCGAGCGGGCCAGGGCGCTCGGCATACCGCTGGAAGGCAGCCCTGGACCGCTGAATGCAATCACAGACGTTGCGGGTGTCGAGGTTGGGCACACAACCCTCATAGAAGGGCACGGTCCTCTCAAAGTTGGAGAAGGCCCCGTGCGGACAGGTGTCACAGCCATACTTCCCCGGGGGCGCCAGGACCTTCGCCCTGTCTTCGCGGGTTACTACTCACTGAACGGCGTGGGCGAAATGACAGGCACCCACTTCATCGAGGAGGAAGGCTACTTTGGTGGTCCCGTCATGATCACAAACACCCACAGCGTGGGTGTGGTTCGTGACGCTGTTTCCGACTGGCTGTACAAACGTCATGGCTTCCCGGTGTCACTCCCGGTGGTCGCGGAAACCCTGGACGGTTCCATTGGTTCCTGGAGGGGGCTCAACGATGCGAACGGTCAGCACGTGAATCCCCAACATGTATTCGAGGCGCTCGACAACGCCGCCGGTGGCCCTGTTGACGAAGGTAACGTGGGTGGTGGCACAGGCATGATCTGCAACGGTTTCAAAGGCGGGATCGGTACAGCTTCACGGATAACCAAAGCGGGCGACGACCGGTTTACCGTTGGTGTTCTTGTTCAATGCAACTACGGGATACGCCGTTGGCTCAAAGTCGCTGGGGTACCTGTGGGTCGGGAAATCGAGCACCAGGAAATCTGCTACGAGGGAAAGGCACCCGAAGCCAGCCCGGTCAAACCCTGTGCTGAGAATAGTCCCGGTCTGACGGAAGACCTGGGATCGATCATCGTGCTTGTGGCCACCGATGCGCCGCTCCTTCCGCACCAGCTCAAGCGGGTCGCCCGCAGGGTCCCGCTTGGCCTGGGCCGCCTCGGCAGTGCCTCGGGAGACGGGTCCGGCGATATCTTTCTTGCCTTTTCGACCACCCAAATGAATGACGAGCAGAAGACAGTCTCGACTGTCCGAACCCTGAGCAACGCACACATCAACGCGGTCTTCGAGGCGACAGTACAGGCGACAGAAGAAGCGGTGATCAACTCGATGCTGCAGGCAGAAACAATGGTCGGGGCTGATGGCTTGCGCGTTCCCGCCCTGCCTCACGACAAACTGATGACCCTCCTGCGGGCCTATAACAGGTAAAATCCCCGGATGCAGATTTCATTCACAGAAGCTGAACTCGAGTTTCAAGCCGAGGTCAGGAAATTCCTGACACAAGACTACCCCCAGGACATCCTCGAAAAAGCAGCCAACAGGCAAAGCCTGAACCCGGACGATCTGGTCAGGTCCCAGAAAGCCCTTTTTGAACGAGGATGGGCCGCGCCGAATTGGCCGGTCGAGTATGGTGGAACCGGATGGAGCGCCACGGAAAAGTTCATTTTCGAAGAAGAACGATGCAAAGTCGGGGTTCCGCGCTTCATCCCGTTTGGTGTGAAGATGGCAGCGCCCATCATCTACACCTACGGAACCGATGAGCAGAAACAGCGTTTTCTGCCGGATATTCTCGCGAGCAATGTCTGGTGGTGCCAGGGCTACTCCGAACCCGGCGCAGGTTCGGATCTCGCGTGTCTTAAAACCAGGGCCGTCAGGGATGGCGATGAATACGTCATCAACGGAGGCAAAACCTGGACCACCTGGGCCCAGTACGCAGACTGGATGTTCTGCCTGGTGCGTACAGACGGCAGCGGCAAACCCCAGGAAGGCATCACTTTCCTTCTGATCGACATGAAAAGTCCAGGCGTGACCGTCGAGCCCATCGAGCTCATCGACGGTACACCTGAGGTCAACAGCGTCTTCTTCGACGACGTGCGTGTTCCCATCGCTAACCGCATCGGTGAGGAGGGCCAGGGCTGGACATACGCCAAGGTACTCCTGACACATGAGCGCACGGGACAGGCGTTTGTCGCCCAGACGCGCAGCTTTCTCACCCACCTTCGCACACTCGCGGAGCGCAAAGATCTCTTCCGCCGCGCTTTGATCGATGAGTCCGGTTTCAGTGCGCAACTTCTGAATGCTGAGATCGGCCTCGAAGCGCTTGCGACTATGGAACTGCGTACACTCTCCGACATATCAAGCGGCGGCGCTCCGGGACCGGAGTCTTCCCTCCTGAAGGTCCGCGGTACCGAACTGGCTCAGCAAGTTTCACAACTGTGGACCGAAGCGTGCGGTTTTTATTCGCTTCCACTCACCGCGGATGAGGCCATCGGCCCTGCCCCGATGCAACACCGGATGGCCGACTACCTCAATCAGCGGAAGGTTTCGATCTACGGCGGATCCAACGAGATCCAGCGCAACATCATCAGTAAGGCGGTGCTGGGACTATAGAACCTAAACTAGTAACAATGGGGTCTGACCCCATTGTTACTAGTTTTTCTACTTCGGTTGCATCCGGATACCGCCGTCCATCCGGATGGTTTCCCCGTTGATGTAGTCGTTCTCAACAATGAGCTGCGCAATGCGTGCAATCTCTTCGGGGTTACCCAGGCGCTTCGGAAACAGAACCGAATTGGCGAGGGATTCTTTCGCCGGTTCCGGCAGACCCTGCAGCATGGGCGTGTTGATGAGTCCCGGGGCGATGGTGTTGACCCGGATACCCATGCTGGACAGATCCCGTGCGATGGGCAGCGTCATGCCAACCACACCACCTTTAGACGCGCTGTAGGCCGCCTGGCCGATCTGGCCTTCGTAAGCTGCTACCGATGCCGTGTTGATGATGACACCACGACATCCGTCATCTGTAACCGGGTCATGTTCCAACATCATGTGCGCGGCTAGCCGGATAACGTTGAAGGTTCCAATGAGATTCACGTCAACCACGCGTTTGAAGTAATCGAGCGGCAACGGCCCGTCACGACCGACAGTTCTACCAGGTGTGCCAATACCAGCGTAGTTGCAGCAGATGTGCACACCACCAAAAACCTCTTTCACCTGGGCGAGCCCTGCTTCGACCGACGCTTCGTCGGCAACGTTGACGTTGGCGTAGAGCGCACGTTCACCAAACTCCGCAACCGTGGCCTCACCCAGCTCATCGTTGAGATCAAATATGGCAACGCTTGCGCCCATACCATGGAACAACTGTGCCGTTGCTTTTCCGAGTCCTGATGCACCACCGGTGATGAGCGCTACTTTGCCTGCAATATCCACAGAAATTCTCCCTGCCAAAAAGGGGCGCATTATCAACGTTCTGCCCCCTTCAAAAAAGAGTCTTCAATACAGAATTGAGATCATTGCAAAGTGTGCATACTGTGTATACTCTATATACACATGAGCACACCCTCTAACACAACAGGGACAAGTGACGACACACAGTTAATTCTGTCTCAGGCAGACAGCCGCCCAATCTATGTGCAGATCATGGACGAGATCAGACGTCGTGTAGCCCTGGGTGACTGGGCACCTGGTACCCGGCTGCCGTCGATACGGGAACTCGCCGCAAACCTGAAAGTGAGCGTCATTACCGTCAAACGCACTTATCTCGAACTGGAGCGCGCGGGAGTAATTGTCACTCAACAAGGGCGCGGATCATTTGTCAGCGACGAGCTCGAGGTGGAAGACGTGCGCTCAGAAGCCCTGCAGCAGCACCTCGCGAGCGCCGCCCAACTGGGCGCAGCCATGGGTCTCACACACGACGACCTGGTCGATGAACTCAGCCGCCACACAAAAAACTGAAAGAGGACGCACTATGGATGCCATTTCCTGCAAAGACGTCAAGAAGAACTACCCCCTTTTTGATCTGGATCTCACAGATCTGACGCTACCCCCGGGCGAGGTCATGGGATTTGTCGGCCCAAACGGCGCCGGTAAGTCGACCACCCTGCGTATCATCATGGGGCTGGTCCACCA
This sequence comes from Pseudomonadales bacterium, assembly GCA_028277965.1. GTDB lineage: Bacteria > Pseudomonadota > Gammaproteobacteria > Pseudomonadales > Azotimanducaceae > UBA4421. The sequence continues at coordinate 18,102 of JANQFF010000273.1, read as the reverse complement.
GGACAGCGGCCGCGTTGAGGTTCTCGGAAACGAGATGCCACGGCAACAACGCGCCGCCAAGTGGGACATCGGGTTTGTATCGGAAGACATGCGGCTCTACGGTCATCGCACCATCGGATTTCACCTCGAGTTTCTGAAGTCCATCTATCCCGGATGGGACGATTCCTACGGACGCGAGCTCTTGACCCGGTTTGAGCTCAATCCTGACCAGAAAGTGAAAGGGCTTTCCCACGGTCAGCGCGTGAAAGCCGCACTCCTGACGGCATTTGCGCGTAAACCGAAGCTCCTGGTATTCGACGAACCCACCACAGGCCTCGATCCCGTTGCCCGAAAGGTCATCATCGAAGAGATGATGCGCGTCATGCAGGATGAGGACCGGTCCATCCTCTTCTCGTCTCACAACACCCTGGATGTAGAACAGATCTCCGACAGTATCTGTTTCATCAATCACGGGCGAATTGTCTCCTGCCAGGACAAAGAAACGTTCCTCGATGCCTGGCGACGGGTACGCCTCGTCGTTGAGGACACTTACACCACGCCAGATCTCAGCGCGATCATCGATGAACACCGCGCCGGACACCAGCTTGTCCTGACTGTGAGTAACTACAGCGAGTCACTTGCACAGGCATTAAAAAAACCGGGGGCCACCATCAGCGACGTCGAGCGCCTGACCCTCGAAGAGATCTTCATCGCAAGTGTCGAAGCCAGCCAGGCTGTTGACCGGAACCCCCCAGTGCAGGCAAGAGGAGTAGCCGCATGAGTACCGATACCAACCGCACCGTCATACGTGCCCTCATCCGCAAAGACCTTCAAATCATGAAGATCCCGGCCATCTGCTACTGGCTTGGAGGGATCGGCTCCATCCTGCTTGCGATTTTTTTCGGAGATGCAGCCGGTACCATCGCGTTTATTCTCTTCATTTCTGTCCTCTTCGGGTCCGGCGTGCATGCCGCAATGCAAACCGTCACCGAGGAGCGGCGTGAACAGAACCTGCCGTTCATCATGAGCCTGCCCATCACCATCGCCGATTACACCGTTGCCAAGATGACAGCCAACCTGAGCCTCGTCGGAACAATCTGGCTCACACTCTCAGCTGCAAGTTTCATCATCTTTATCGGGGATGTCATGCCGAACGGCACCATTCCCTTCATGTGCATCATCCTTCTGGCGGTTTTTCTCGCCTATATCGTCATCCTGACCACCACAATGGTGTTCAAAGGCCTGGCGCCGGCCATCATAGCGGTTGTTGCCGCCAATCTTGGTTCCCAGGCTTATGTCTGGTGGGTCGCGGACCTCCATGGAGTCCGGTCTACCGTCAACAGTCTGGATATTGTCTGGAACGCAACCTATTTCTCGGTTTTGGGTATCCAGCTTGCCGCAATCATCGGGCTCATTGGCCTGACGTTCTATGCCCAATCCAGAAAAACTGAGTTTCTCTGATGCGGGGTGTTTCGGTCTGGCTGGTACTGCTCTTCGCCGCTTGCTCATCTGAATCCGAGGTAGCAGCAACCCCCGATTCACTACCTGCCATGACGGCCGCCGAGCGGTATGAGGCCCACTGCGCCGGGTGCCACGGCAATCCAGACATCAAACGTGCCGTGCCCAAAGAGATGCTTGCTCGTCTGAACCCTGCTCAGATCAGTTTCGCCCTGACGAACGGCACCATGAAATCACAGGGGGATGCCCTCGGTACCAGCGGAATCATCGAACTCGTGGAACACCTGAGTGCAGGCAGAACCCGATACGCACCTTCTCCGGAAGACTTCTGTGAAACCCTGGCGATCGACCCTGAACCCATCGTCTCGCGATGGGGTATCAGCCCATCCAACACCGCCCACCTGCCTGCTGGTTCGAGCACCATCACATCAGAGAACGTGGACACGCTTGAAGTCCAGTGGGTGTTCGGTCTACCCGACGTTGCAAACGCACGCTCCCAGCCTGTCATTACCCGGGACACGATTGTTATCGCCGCAACCAGCGGACACCTCTTTGCGCTGGATCGCCATCGCGGCTGTATCAGGTGGCACCGGGTACTGGACGCACCGCCTCGCACGGCAATAACGCTCGGTGGGAGTGAGGTTCTTTACGTCGGTGACGTCGAAGCTCACGTAAATGCGTTCGACGTACATACAGGTGACCTCATCTGGCGCCGTGATGTATCCATCACCGAACACAGCTTCCTGACCGGCGCCGCCATTGAACATGAACAAATTCTGATCGTACCTCTGTCTATCTATGAGGTTGGGCTTGCAGTCGATCCTGAACATGAGTGTTGCCGTTCGCACGGGGGTATTGTTGCCCTCGATGTAAAAGATGGGACGCACCTGTGGACTTTTCATACGACGGAACCGGCAACCCGGCAGGGTGAGACAGAGCATGGCGTTCCTTCCTGGGGGCCGTCCGGCGCCCCGATCTGGAGTACACCGACCATCGATGCAGAACGCCGTGTCGTCTACGTCGGCACTGGCCAGAACGCATCTCAACCGGCCACCAGCACATCAGACGCAATCATCGCGCTGGATCTCGATACCGGCGCGGTCGCCTGGCAGTTTCAGGCTATCGCGGGGGATGCCTACAACATCGCCTGTGACCAACGCCCACCAGGACCAAACTGTCCAAAGTGGCGCGGGCCGGACCACGACTTCGGTGCAGCGGTCATGATCGTCAAAGACAGCCGGGGCCACGATCTCCTCATTGCCGGTCAGAAGTCCGGGGATGTATACGCCCTGGATCCCGATAACGATGGCACCATCGTCTGGCAGAACAAGGTGGGTGCCGGTTCCGCTCTGGGTGGCATCCACTGGGGAATGGCGACCAACGGTCGGATGCTGTTTCTTCCTGTCGCCGACCCACCCTACCCCATTCCCGGCTATCGCCCGAAACCCGGTCTCTATGCACTAGATGTCGACAATGGCGAAATGGTCTGGGACCACCCCGTGGAACGCGGGTGTAAAACGAATCTTTTCGAGTACTTTGCGCGAGAATCCCTCTACCCGGAGTGCTCCTTCTTCTACGGTCTTTCCGCTCAACCGCTTGGCGTAAACGACCTTGTTTTTTCCGCTGGTCTGGATGGTCGGCTCCGTGCCCACGATCAACACAGTGGCGACGTTCTCTGGCAGTTTGAATCCCGGCGGTCGTTCACGGCTGTGAACGGGATTGAAACCCACGGCGGTTCTATCGATGTGGCTGGAGCACTGGCCGCAGGCGACTTTCTCTACTCGCAGTCCGGTTACGCACAATTTGGACAACTACCGGGCAATGCACTCATTGCCTTCAAGGTGGCCTCCCTGTCGCGTTAGAATCGGATCAGGAGAAGAACTGGGGAAATTCATTGAGGGTTTACTTAAGCATCGCATGTCTGGTCACGCTGACAGCCTGCGGGCAACAACAGTCCAGCGCGCCAGCCGAGGAGTCCGCAGAAGGACCCGGGAGTGAGGCACTGGCAGTCCTGGTGCCAGGGTCGGGTACATACAGCTTACCGATTTCAACTGACTCACCCGAGGCCCAGCAGTTTTTTGACCAGGGACTCCGGCTCGCCTGGGGATTCTACTTCCCCGAGTCGATTGCCTCCTACCAGGAGGCGTCACGTCTCGACCCGGACCACCCCATGCCCTTCTGGGGGATGGCTCACGCCATGGGACCCAACCCCAACAGCCGTTACGCACGCATGCCGGATGATCCTCTGGGTGAGGGTCTGAAAGCCATCACCAGGGCAAGAGAACTCAAAGCCAACGGCAACGAGTACGAGCAGGATCTCATCGACGCGATGTTCATCCTCTACGACAAAGAAAGCATCCCGGATAACGCTGAACGGGACCAGGCGTACCTTGCCGCAGCACGCGCGCTGCATGAGAAGTACCCGGACGACGGGGATGTGGGTTCGCTGTATGCCGCCGCCTACATGTCAATCGGTCGATGGGACTACTGGGATGCTGACGGCAATCCCAGGTCAAAAACCGCCGAGGTTGCCACAGCCCTCGAACACGTCCTGAATGTGGATCCGGGCCACCCGGGCGCAAACCACCTCTATATCCACCTCCTGGAAGCCTCACTCGAACCTGAACGTGCGCTTGGCGCGGCTGACCGCCTGGAGGCGACCATGCCGATAGCCGGTCACATGGTTCATATGCCGGCTCATATTTACGTGCGCGTCGGGCAATACCAGAAGGCGATCGACAGTAATGTGCGCTCCCAGGAAGTCGACAAACAGTTCGCCGAAATCTGGGGAGATTACCCTCTGCCGATGCTGGGGACCTATCCGCTCAATCACAAAATACACGCCTCTCACGCGATCGATTTCATCCGTTACGCAGCCACTGTACAGGGCAATTTCGAAACAGCAATGGAAGCCGCTTTGCGGTCTGCCTCTACAGTCTCAGAGGAGAACGTGGACTATCGGGGTGGCCAAAAAAGAGTGTCCGCGGTCTGGGTCACTAACAAGATCTTTGGAAAGTGGGATGAAATCATCGCGTACGAGCCGGAATATACGGGCCGCCCCTACCTGGACGGCATGTGGAGCTACGTTCTCGGAAGCGCCTATGCAGCCAAAGGACAGTTTGAAGAAGCGTTGGCTGAATCGAAGAAGCTAACCACACTCGCAAACGCGCCCAACGCGGATGAGTATCGCGTCGGAGCAACGCCCGCATCCGCGGTTCTGAAACTTGCCGCACACGCCCTCGAGGGTGAAATCAGCCAGGCGTCCGGGAATCTTGAAGCCGCCGTCCAGTCTTTTGAGGCGGCCGTGGCAATAGAGGATCAGAACAACTACACAGAACCCCCGGACTGGTCACAGCCGATGCGCCACTACCTGGGTGCAGCGCTCATCCAGGCAGAACGCGCGGCAGATGCCGAAGCGGTCTACAGGAGAGACCTGCGCTGGAACCAGAATAACGGCTGGTCCCTCTTTGGTCTGGCCCAGGCGCTGCAGATGCAGGGGAAAGACGCGGAAGCAGCCGCTGTTCAGTCCCAGCTTGAAGAGGCGTGGAAACACGCTGATATCACCATCACCCGCTCCCGGATGTAAGGACACTGATATGCGTTCACGATCTTTTTTCGCCGCTCTGCTGCTCACCGTCACCCTCCCGGCAACGAGCGCAGAATTTCTGAACCCTCCCGGGGATGATGCCCTCAACCTGCCGTTTTCCGATGCAGTGCGGGTCGGCAATATGCTCATCCTCTCCGGCAAGCTCGGCACGTTACCAGGGACCACCGAGCTGGCACCCGGAGGCATCAAAGGTGAAGCGCGGCAGGCGCTCGAAAACATCAAGGCAAGCCTGGAGCGTTACGGCGCCAGTATGGAAGACGTGGTGAAGTGTACGGTCATGATCGCGGATATTGCAGAGTGGCCCGACTTCAACGAGGTGTATGTCACCTACTTCCCGGGACCCAAACCGGCGCGAAGCGCGTTTGGTGCCAACGGGCTCGCGTTTGGCGGTCGTGTTGAGGTGGAGTGCTGGGCGGAAATGAAGGATCGCGGCTAAAGTAAGTCGCTTCGCGCCTTTGCGAGTTTTTCGCATGCCAAAAGCTCGGTAAGGAATCGGCACACAGCCGATTCCGGCAGCGGCACTTAGTCGCGATTCAGGTTTTGTTCTCCTTCGCTAACTCAGCAACCCCACTGATAAGTAAATCCACCTGGCCCGCATCCACCATGATGTGCAGCGAAGCCCGATTAACCGCCCAGTCAATCTCAGGGTGGGTGACGTCGCGAATGTAGATGCCGTGACGGGTCCACAGCTCATTGTTGACTGTTTTGGGTTCAACCCCCGCCAGTGTGAACGAGACGAGCCCTGCAGAGAGTTTAGGATCTTCGCTCACGTAAACATCAACACCCGGGATTTCACGAAGCCCGTCTCTCGCCCGGGCCGCGAGATACCTCACACGTTGCTCGATGGCCGCAGGTGTGATCGCCTCATGAAAATCGAGTGCCGCTTTCATGGAAGCGAAGTTTGAGGAATTCCTAGATCCCCGCATTTCATAACGGGCTGCCGTCAACGCCTGGCGATTGTACGGCGTGTCATCCACTTCAGATCCGTACATGCTCAAGCCGTTGATCGGTCCTGAGTAGACGAGCGGCCACACCTGGTCGAGCACATCTCGCCGGACGTAGAGAAAACCTGTAAGCATCCCACCAAGCAACCACTTGTGACCGGCCCCGGCATACATGTCACACCCGTAGGCGTGGATGTCGATATCCAACATGCCGGGAGGATGGGCACCATCGACGAGAGTGAGCACCCCTCTGTCCCGCGCCATGTCACAGATCTTCTTCACTGGCAGACAGCAGCCATCGGTGTAGTTGATATGGCAGAAACTGATGAGTTTTGTGCGGGGTGTGATGGCATCCGCGATCGCTTCCACCAGCATGTCTTCGTTTTCCGGAGGGTGGAACCTCGCGTCCGAAAGATCCACAACCACCGCTTTGGCACCATAGCGCGCACAAGCGAGATTGACAGGTTGTGCGCCACCATTGTGGTCGTGATTGGTGTAGATGATTTCGTCACCCGGGGACAACTCGAGCCCTAGCGTTCCGAATGCCATCCCCTCAGTGGTGTTGTTTGTGAGCGCAACCTCGTCTGCGTCACACCCGACAAAAGCCGCCAATCGCGCGCGCAACTCTGCTCGTCGCTCCATGGTGTCTACATAGGTGACGTAACTCAGCCGATCGGTATCGTAAGCGGTTATAGCATCGAACTGGGCCTGGATGACCTGGCGCGGTGAGGGTCCGCGGCTGCCAGTGTTCATATAGGCGATCGACGGATTGGTGAGAAACTGGCTCGCTATCCAGCGCCAGTAAGCCTCATCGTTGGCCTCTTTGCCTTCACCTGGCGGAACCAGAGGTGCAGCGTCGGAGACAACGGCACCGGTTAAACCCACACCCAGTGTTGAGCTTGCAATCATGCTCTGCATGAACTGGCGGCGGCTTGGGCGCTGGCTCTTCATCCTACAAACCGTAAAGTTCTACAACATTGGAACGCGTGATTTTTTCTTTAGATTCAACAGGATACGCTTGAAACATCTCATTAAGCACAGCTTCTGAACAGGGCCAGGTCGAATCTGTATGAGGGTAATCGGAACCCCACATCAGGTGATCTTCGCCAATCATGTCCCGGGTACGAAGCGCCGGCTGATCGTCTTCGATTGTTGCCCAGAACTGTCGCTTCCAGATCTCGTAAACAGATTCGTATTTTGGTGCGTTTGGACTGCGGCCAAACTCTCGTTGCCAGCCCTGGTCCACACGATCGAGCCAGTGCGCTATCCAACCGGCATTGAACTCAGCCACTACAATCTTGAGGGTCGGATGCCGGGTGCAGACACCACGGCAGAGGAATTCGATCAGCGTGTCCTGAATGGTTGCAGCGGAACCCGCGTATTGCGCAATCCCGTCGCGGGGTTTGTTGGGCCTGTGCTCCCGGGGGATGTAGGCCATACACCCCACATGCATAGAAAGAGGGAAACCGGCTTCGGCGGCTCGCGCCCAGAGTGGATCGTACGCCGCATCGAAATAGGGTCTGTCAGCCGGGGAAGTGCAGGGAATCACCCCACCTTTGTAACCCTTCCTGATCACACGGTCGAGTTCTTCGACTGCCGCTTCCGGATCCTGCACCGGGATGGCGGCGAGCCCATGCAGCCGCCCATTTGACGCCGCGCAGTGATCGAACAGCCAGTCGTTGTAGTTTTTCTGCAACGCAACCAGGAGATCGAGGTTCTGAAAAGCGAACATCGCGAAGTAGCCGGGATACAGAAACTCAGCGTCTACACCATCGATGTCCTGATCCTCACCGCGCCTGGCCCCATCGGTCAGCCCATCACGCATCGCAGCGTAACCGCCTGTGAAATACGCCTGGATCTCCGGCGCATCGATACGCCCGGCATCCGGCTTGTGAGCGACCTTACGGTTGATTGGAACTTCCCGGTCAAGACGCGTCGCCGCCAGGCCCATGATGGCAATATTGACGCCACGCTGACCTTTGGCCGGAATGATGATGTGATCGCCGTCACCTTCCCGTGACACAACACGAGGCGCTTCATCACCAAACCTGTCCGCAAGACCGGCAAACACGCCGGGGCCTTCGACAACGTGTGAATCTGCGGAAATCGCCCCCATCGACCTGCTCCCCACTCCGGTAGAGCAATCATAGTACTAAACTAGTAACAATGGGGTCAGACCCCATTGTTATTAGTTTTTCAGATCTGCCTGCCGGCCTCCGCCCAGGCAGCAGCACGTAGCGCCTTTTTGTCAATCTTGCCAACGGGTGTACGGGGAAAGTCATCAACAAGGTAAACCTGCTTCGGGGCTTTGACGCCTCCAATGGCATCTTTCGCCTGGCTCATGATTTCAGCGGGTGTGAGTTCGGTATCCGGTTCGAGCTGAACATGGGCGGAGACCGCTTCACCCCACTTGTCATCCGGCACACCGAAGACAACCGCAAGCTGAACGCCAGGCATCTCCATCAGCGCCTGCTCGACTTCCGTGGAATAGACGTTGAAGCCACCCGTGATGATCATGTCTTTCTTGCGATCGACGATGTAAAGAAAGCCTTCCTCATCGAGGTATCCGATGTCACCGGTCAGATGCCATCCATTCACCCGGATCTTCGCGGTTTCTTCCGGCGCCTCATAGTAGCCTTCCGAAACCATCGGACCTTTCACCGCAATCTCGCCACGCTCACCTGCAGGTAGCTCGTTGGCGTTTTCATCGACAATGCCAACTTCCGAAATCACCGTGGACCGGCCCACGGATCGCAACCGGTTGTCCGGCGCTATCTCCCCGTCAATGAAGTGCTCTTCCGGGTTGAGGCGCGCAATGAACATGGGACATTCCGTCTGCCCGAAACCTCCACGCATCACCGGACCAATTCTCCTCAGCGCTTCTTTGAGGCGGTCCGTCGAGATGGGCGCTGATCCGTAGCTGAAAGACCGTAACGAAGTAAGATCAAATTCATCGAGGTTGGGCTGGTCAAGCAACGCATAAACCCCGGTCGGAGGCAGAAAGAAATCAGTAACGTTTTCGCGCTGAATGGTTTCGAGGATTACCTGCGGATCGACCGCTTCAAGAATGACAAACCGCGCCCCGCTGGGCAGGCCACATATGGCGATGCGCCCACCCACATGTGTCATGGGGGCCGCACACAGGACCACGGGCCGGCGGCCGTCGTACATGGTGTGTGTTGCATACTCCAGCGCGCGGAAATTGCGGTGGCTCAGCATCACGCCTTTAGGTAAACCCGTTGTCCCGCCTGTGAGAGGAATGGTGACAAGATCTGTTGGAGAAACATCAATCTCAGGAGAATCAGATGTCACGCCGTCAATCCAGGTAAAGATGTCCGGCCATTGCTGGTCTGTCCCATCGAGACACACCACCTGGCAATCGCCATCGACAAATGCTTCAACCGGTGTGAGGAACGCCTGCTGATAGAAGACAACGTCAGATCCAAATTTCTTGAGAATCTCCACGTTATCCTGCTCAGAATTACGCGGGTTGATCGGAATCCACGTTCCTCCCGCCCGCACGATGCCGAGCGTCACGATGAAGGACCATGCGGAGTTGAGGCTATAAACCGCGCCTTTCATACCCGGTGTGAAGCCACCCTCGATCAATCGGTTCGCAACCTGAGCAGAGTAGTCGCCGATCTCCCGGTAGCTGAAAGCCGTATCTTTGAAACGCACGCACTCATCATCTGAGTAACGTGCAAACGCTTCATTGAGGACAGGCAGTAAAGACCCGTTGAAATCGGGCAACGAGGAAATTGTCATTGTCCCACCTACAACGCTACGGGTTCAGCCTGGGAAAGGGCTTCCAGGCGTGTCATTTCGCTGACTCCGTCCACTCCGGCCAGGTCACACAGACTCAGGAATTTCCTGTTGAGCTTTTCACCCTGTTCATCGAGATCGGTCACGGGTTCTGACAAATCGTTGAACGTTTCGTGAGAGGCCTGAGCGCTGTCGACCCACTCCACCCGCGACTGGAAATGCGTCAGCGATGTATCCGTTTCCACCGCTATCTTCGGGATGAGCCCCTGAACCCGTTCGTCACCGACAACCTCATCGACAAACGTTGCGGGGTTCGACGTGTCGAACTCCTGCAGCGCAAGAGACGCTGTTCCACGCAGGCTGAATTTACCTTCGAGGCCGGTTTTGGGGTCGGGGATGCCGCAGATATCGAGCAGTCCCGGATGCACCGTGATTGTGAGAGAAGACAGGTCCGCGACATCGAGTTCTGTTTTGAGCTTGAGCACACTCTCGATCGCGGAATGCGTGAGATGACAGGCGGCGTGGTATTTGAATAGCGTGCCGAGTATCAACCAGTCATCCGCAATCGCCGCCAGGTCTTCCGTAAAGTCGCCGCCATTTGAAGCTGCCTGGACAAATCCCTGGTTGCCCAGAACCGCGTCGGGATTGGCCGTAAAACCGGTAGCTGCCAGCTCAGCACAATTCACGCCACTCTCAGCCGCACGTCCCGGGTGGTATGGCTTGGTCATCGTTCCGAAGTTCGCTTTGACCCCCGCAGCGTGCGACGCTGCCAGACCCATCGCGATCTCGTATTTTTCCTTGTCGAGATTGAGTAGATGCGCCACAGCAGCCGTCGCCCCAAACGTGCCGAACGTCGCTGTCGTATGCCAGCCGCGCGGATAGTGATCGTTGCCCATGGACCGGTACACCCGGCCTTCGACCTCAACCCCTACGACAAAAGCCGTGATCAGTGCTTTACCACCCGCACCAGTTTTCTCTGCCACCGCAAGCGCGGCTGGAAGCACAGGCGCGGTCGAATGGCATCCGGTGCGTGAACCCGTATCGTCATAATCCAGAGCATGGCCGCTGGCGCCGTTCAGGAGTGCAGCGGTCGCCGCATCCAGCTTGAGGTCACTTCCCACCACAGTACAGGGTCCGGAACGGTGTCCAAACTGGTTCCTTAAAATATCGGCGAGCGGCTCCCGGCTTCCAACCAGGGCACAGCCAAACCAGTCCAGAATGCACTGGTTCGCCACCTGCACCACACTTTCCGGCAGGTCGTCGTATGTCAGATCGCGGTACCTGTCCCACACATCACGGTGATTCATATCTCGTTCCCCTCTGGTTACTCGCTTTACTGAATGGCGCGACCGCCATCGACGTCCAGGCAGACACCCGTCAGGAAGGCTGCCTCTTCAGACGCCAGGAAAAATGCGGCGTCAGCCACATCCTGCGGTATTGCGCGGCGCCCCATCGGGATACCGGCGATCACCTGGGCATTCACCGCTTCCGGCAGTTCAGCCACACCCGAGGCATTCAGATCAAAGCCAGTGGGCGCAGAAACCGGCAGAACCGCATTCACCCTTATGCCTGGTGCAAGCTCAACGGCAAGCGCCTGGGTGAGAGTCAGTACGGCTCCCTTGGCCGCGTAGTAGGCAGCAAGCCCCGGCCGCGGGCGCTTGGCACCAATCGAGGAAGTGGCAACGATAGAGCTGCCCGCTCCCATATGCGGAACGCAGTATTTGGCTGCAAGAAACACGCTGCGCGTGTTGATCGCGAACATGCGGTCGAATTCAGCGGTTTCCATATCGATTGCACGCCCGACGCGATGAGGCACCCCGGCGTTCGCGCAGACCACGTCTATCTTGCCGTACACCTCGACAGCAGCCGCAGCGAGCGCCTCATTCTGACCCTCATCGGCCACATCGATTTCAACCGCTATAGCGTCAGTCAACGTGCCAGCTACCTGCTGGGCACCATCGAGATTGAGATCCGCAACAACTACAGCAGCACCCGCAGCAGAGAACTTCTCACTCATCGCTTTCCCGAAACCGGAGGCGCCACCCGTGACGATCACGCACTTGTTTGTAAAATCGCTCAATCTACTTCCCCATCAGTCTGTCTGAAATGATCCTTTGCATGATCTCGGATGTGCCTTCGAAGATTTTCGTGAGCCGCGCATCGCGCCAGTAACGTTCCACCGGGTAGTGGGTCGTATAGCCTGCCCCGCCGAGGATCTGCAGACACTCGGACGTCACCCGTTCGGACATTTCGGCAGCAAAATACTTCACCATTGCCGCTTCTTTGTCCGTCCGGCGCCCGCTGTCGATCTCGTTACAGACGTGGTACATCAGCTGTCTGGCTGCTTCGATTTCTGTCGCTGCCGTGGCGATCTTGAAACGGATCGCCTGGAATTTCGCAATCGGACGACCAAACTGCTCACGTTCGTTGGCATATTCGATCGCCACCTCGAGAGCGCCTTGTGCCGCTCCGATGGAGCGCGCCGCTGTATGCGCCCGCGCTGCTTCCAACCCCTGCTGGATGCCGACAAAACCACCTGCCATGGATCCAACACCGCTGGATTCCCTGTCGATCGCTGGTACCCGTACATTGTCGAAATGCAGTTCGTAGGTTTTCCAGCCGTGGTAGCCGATCTTTGGAATAGCGCTGCCCTGTACACCCGCAGGCAGCTCCCCACGAGGTTTCTCGACCGAGATACTCTTCATGCCACCCTGGCGGGACTCACTGTCACTGTCGACCCGGCAGACAACGCTGATGAAATCGGCGCCGTCTGCAAACGTACACCAGTACTTGTTGCCGTTGATGATCCAGTCGTCACCATCGCGTGTCGCTTTGCAGCTGACACCCGCCATGTCGGAACCCGCGTTCGGTTCTGACATCGCAAACGCGCCCAGGTAGTCACCGGCCGCCATACGCGCGATTTTTTCATCGCGTTCTGCGCCATCCCCCGGGATCGATCGCCAGAAACCGTTCCCGCGGGCAATTAGACTCGCAACACTCATCCACCCGCGGGCGAGCTCCTCGGCAATCAGGCAGTACTCGAAAATACCGAGCCCGAGCCCACCTTTGTCTTCGGGAATCGTGATTCCGAAGTAGCCCATCTCACCCATCTTGTCGATGAGCTCGCGCGGTATCTGACCTTTTTCAGGATCAAGTTCATTAGCAACGGGAAGGACTTCATTGGTGGTAAATTCCCGCGCCGTCTCCTGCATCATCCGACGTTCGTCGGTCCAGTATCCTTCACTCATGTTTACAGTCCGTAGAGTTCCGCCAGATCGAGGGTATTGGCGTAGTAGCGAACCGTAGCCGCGTCAGCGAACTTGCCGTCGATCATCGCAGCACCTTTGCCTTCTTTTTCCGACTCGCGATAGGCAGCCGTCAGTTTCCGTGCCTCTTCGATCTTTTCCTGCTTTGGAGTGAATAACTCCTGAGCGTGAGGGATCTGCCGCGGGTGCAACGCCCACTTGCCGACCATCCCCAGCGCCCGTGCCTGCAGGCAGGACTCGCGATAACCTTCTTCGTTGCCGATGTTTCCATAAGGTCCGTCGATCGCATCGATGCCCCGGGCACGTGCTGCCATGGCGACACGGAACTTGGCGTAGTGGAAAACGTCACCCGGGTACTTGTAGTCAGGACCCCACATCGCGTCGAAATCGAGACCCTGGCTGGCGGAATAGTCCCCCATACCGAAAATCATCGCTTCCAGGCGCGGTGTGCTTGCAGCGATTTCTTCAACGTTCTGCAGGCCCAGGGTTTCTTCGATGAGAAGCTCGAGACCAATTTTCTTGTCGAGGTTGAGCTTGAGTTCTAGTTGCGTCAGGAGTTTATCGACAAACTGCACGTCACCGGCGTCGTAAGGTTTGGTGAGCATGATGACGTCGAGATTTGTCCCGGCCCCTTCGACCACGCTGATGACGTCGTCATGACACCATTCCGTCCCGGTGTCGTTGATCCGTACACACCGAACGGTGTTACCCCAGTTGAGATTGTTGAGCGCATCGATGATGTTATCCCGCGCCCCAACCTTCTGATTCGGCGCACAGGCATCTTCCAGGTCCAGAAAGACGTGATCCACGCCACTCTCGGCGGCTTTTTCGATCATTTTGGTGCTACTGGCTGGAACCGACAGCTGGCATCGGCGTGGCCGGCGCGGCTGACCGTGTTTGTTTAGCATTGTCATAGAAGTCTCCTGTTACCTATTTGTCGAGCCAGTGGCTTTTCTTCTTGATGAGCGCGGTGCGTTCGAGTTCCGCCACGAGTTCCCTGTTCTGGTTCACACCCCAGTGTTTGAACACCACAATCCCGGCGTCCTCGCGGTCGCTTTCCCGCTTTTCCATGACCCGGGAATAGGCGTAGAGGGTGTCACCATGGAACACCATGGTTTTGAGCTGAATATTGTTGAGTTCCAGTTCCGCAAGGGCATTCTCCACCGTGTCCTGCGACGCAAGCCCCAGGACCAGCGAGAAATTCACCCCGCCGTAACAGAGGATTTTGCCGAGAGGTGTCTTCGACATCTGGTCGAGATTAAAATGCCCCTGAGCCGTATTCATCACCATGTTGGTGATGTTGACGTTTTCGAGCTCTGTCATGGTCTTACCCCGGGCATGCCGAATGGTCTGACCGACTTCGAAATCTTCGAAATAATTGTCGTTACTCGTCAGTTTCGCCAGATCACCCATTTTTAGCCTCCTTCTTGCCACCCATTTGTCCTTTCCAGATTGCAAGATTCGATCGCCGGTATTCGATCACTTTGCGGCCGTGCTGATTAAACCCCTCGTTGAACCAGGTCACGATCCCGCGACCTTCGGTCGACTCGGATTCGCGCATGGCTTCGGTTGTCGACACAGCCGTCAGCGTGTCACCCGGGTAAACAGGCTCGAGGTATTTGAGGTCATAAACGCCAAGAAACGGTCCGCCGAGGCCTTCAGAACAGATCTCGACACTCAATCCCAGGATCACGTTGAAGACGAGCTGCGGGCAGACAACAATATCCGGATGCCCATGCGCTTTGGCGTACTCACGATTGAAATAGAGCGGGTTGTACGCCAGCGTCAGGTGGCAGAACTGAATGGCGTCTGCCTCCGTGATCGTGCGTCCCCAGTGGTGATGGATGACCTCCCCCACCTCGAAGTCGTGATAACCCTGCCCCCGCTTGCGCAGGACCGCGGTTTCCAGGACATCTTCAAATTCACTTTGCTCAGCCATACTTGTCCCCATCTGGATTACTAAACATTCAACCAATAACTTATTGGTTTGTCAACCAACTAATATCCTGCTAGCATGTTTGTATCGATCAACGGACAGGACGCAATGGCTGAATCCGTCTCCCAGACCAGAACCCAGGAAGAACGCAAAGCCGAATCCGAACGCCGGATCCTTCGTGCTGCCGTGGAGCTTTTCGCGAAACAGGGATACCTGAAAACGACCCTCATCGAGGTGGGTAAAGCCGCGGGCTATACCGGGGGTCTCGTCAGCCACCGCTTCGGATCGAAAGAAGGACTGCTGAATGCCGTCATCGAGAACTCGACCAAACGGTTCATGGAAGACCAGTTGCGGCCCGCCATTGAAGGGGAACACATCAGCAGCGCTGAAGCGTCACTGAAAAACTACATCTCCACGTACTTCGACGAGGTCTACGTCCGAGAAAGCCACATCCGCGCCCTCTACGTCATCATGGGCGAGTCATTGGGATCCGTCCCCGATGTACGGCCCAAGATCGCCCAACTTAATCGTCAGATGCGCAACCGCATTGCGGAGATTGTTTCGAACGGCATCGAGATGGGTGAGTTTCACCAGAACGTCGACCCGCAGGCAGCCGCTGTCCTGATCGTGGGATTGCTGCGCGGCGTTGTGATGCAGTACCTGGCTGACGCCAGAGCGTTCAAGCGAGACGAGATCCTGCCCTTGCTCCAGGCAAGTGCCATCGCCGGATTGAAATAGGAATCGCGGGTCCGGCGCGACAGTGCCGGATTGAAATAGGAATCGCGGCTAAAGCCGCTCCTACAGAGCTAGCCAGTTCATAGCAATCTGCCAGACAGAACCCCGGTCGCAACATCGTTCTCACGGATCAGTTGGCCACCCACAAGCGTCGCCCGGTAACCTTTCGCCGGCTGCACCAGACGGCGCCCGTTTGCGGGCAGGTTGTATTCCATGCACGGCAGACCCAGAGCCAGACGGTCATGATCGATGACATTGATATCCGCTATCGCGCCTTCTTCGAGCACACCCCGACCTGAAAAACCAAAAAACTCCGCGGGTAGTTGCGTCAGTTTGTGGACGACCTTCTCCACTGCCAGCCGCTCACCGGCACGCTCTTTTGTCCAGTAGCTCAACAGGTGTGTTGTAGCACTGGCGTCACAGATGACGGTCGAGTGTGCGCCCGCGTCCCCAAGGCCGGGTAACGAATGCTCATACCCGATCATCTCGAGCATCGGGTCCAGGGTAAATTCCGCGTAGTTTCCGCTTGCGAGCAGTATCACTCCGCGGCCGTTGTGATCCATGAACAAATCGTACAGAAGTGCCTGGAAGCTCATGCCTGTCCGCTCCGCTTCGGCAAGAATCGACTGGGATTCGTCGGGTTCATAGTTAATCGTTTCGCGCGCGGGGAACATCCGAGAAAAGTAACGGGCGTAACCACCTGGGGTGGCTTCCGCTTCTGCAATGATGGATTTACGCCGGTCCGGATCCCGTAACGCCTCCGCACGCTCGTCTATGGGTAACCCGGCAACCTCGCGATACGAAGGACAGCGTGAGAACGGATGGACGTTCGCTTCCCAGGACATGATGGCCCCGGTGGGTCGTGCCAGTACCTGGGGCCGGATCACCAATCCGGATTCGTTGGCCGCCTGCGTTTTCTCAAGTAATGAGCGCCAGCCATCTGCATGCCCATTGGTCTGTTTCAGCGAATACGTCATCCGGCAGCCTGTCTCCCGGGCAACACGGATGATCATGTCCAGTTCTTCTTCAGCTCTCGGAAACTGATTGAATTCCGGTGCAATCTGCAGGATGCCTTTATCACCCAGGCCCCGGGCAATCGCCAGGTATTCTTCTTCCGATGCAGCGATAGAAGGTGCCGGGGTACCGCTCAGCGTTTTCTGTCCCACCAGCCGTGTCGAACCTACACCGACAGCACCGGCAGCGACCGCTTCCGCAACCAGGGTTTCCATCTGCTCGAGATCCGTCGTATTTGCCGTCTCACCGTCGATGGCCCTTTGCCCCATGACGTAAACCCGCAGGCAGGAGTGAGGCATGAGACCGGCCACGTTCATGTCGAATCTACGGTGGCTCAGAAACTCGAGGTACTCGGGATACGATTCCCAGTTCCAGGGCAGACCTTCGTTCAGCTGCGCTGCAGGGATATCTTCAACGCCCTCCATGAGCGCCACATTAAATGGGCGGTCTTCCTCGCGGCACGGTGCAAATCCGACACCACAGTTACCCATGACTGCCGAGGTTGTACCGTGCCCGGAAGCGGGTTTCAGTTCCGCTTCCCATGTCACGTTACCGTCGAGATGGGCATGCACATCGATGAAGCCTGGCGTCACCAGCAGGCCATGTGCGTCGATCTCTTTCTTGCCTGGAGGAAGCGATTCTCCGAGTGCCACGATTCGGTCATCCTCGATACCGACGTCAATGACACGGCCTGGACCACCCGTGCCATCAACAACGGTGCCGCCGCGAATGACTACATCAAATGTCATTTGGAGTGTTTCGGACCTGTGGCTTCAAACACCCAGACCCGCCCCGTGCGCCTGTTCAGGGCATCGCTCTGCTGGCGCTGCGACCTCGTTTCGTTGAGATTGCTGATGACCTCCTCGGCAGAATCAGCCTCCGTCTCGTAAACGGCAAGATAAGGCAGCGGACAATCTTCTCCTGCCTGTCCGACCAGCTTGAAACGCTGGGCCGAGTTGAGATTTGTAGTCTCCAGCACTTCATCGAGATGCAGGTTTTCGTAGTAATCGTTGAACTCGTCTTCGTTACCCTCTGTGGGTTCCGTCAGTATCAGTACGAGATGTTGTTTGCTCATCCTCCTCTCCTCTTTCTCTTTCTCTTTCTCAGTCAGATGTCTTTCAACAGCGGCGCAAAATCAGAAACCGCTTTATCTATGTATGCCATGTCGCCCTGAGGGCGGAACATGATCTGGTCCGCACCAGCAGCGACCCACTCTTTGCCTTCAGCAACCCAGGCCTCAGGATCGTCCCCCGTCGCAAATATGGTCGCCTCTATTTTAACGCTGTCGGATTTACGACCTGCTGCTTTGACTGACTCCCGGAATCCGCCAAACGTTTCAACTGCCTCCGGACCCGGCTTTGGCAACATCGCCTGCCAACCGTCAGCGATCTGAGCCGCACG
>JANQFF010000136.1 GCA_028277965.1 Pseudomonadales bacterium | reverse complement strand
CGCGGACGGGATCGACCAGGAGAGATTTGGTCGTGACAAGCGACGCGACTGGCAACGTTGCGAGGACTGCGGCTTTCTCCATCGCGTGGCTCATCAGCTCTTCAGGGGGCAGGACTTCCAGCGCGAGCCCGGCACCTCTACACTCGGTTGCGTTCATCCACTCCGACGATAGCAGGAACCAGGACGCTCGCTGGTGTCCGAGGAGTTCCGGAAACGTGACGGTGCTGGCAGCTTCCGCAGTGAGACCGAGTGTGGAAAATGGACAGCGCAGCCGGGCACTCTCCGACATGTAGACAATGTCAGCGAGGCCGCAAATGGTTGCCCCGATCCCAACGCCGATCCCGTTGACCGCAACCAGAAAAGGTTTTGGGAAGTCGATGATCGATTCCAGCATCACAGTGAAACCGTGTTTGGGTTTGTGGGCTGTCTGGCCCATCTCTTTGAGATCAGCTCCCGCCCAGAAAGCCCGGCCGGCGCCAGTGAGGAGCAGCACTTTTACACTCTCATCAGAAGCCTTATCGATAAAGACATCAGCCAGGTCGTCCGTCATCTGACCGTTCAGAGCGTTGAGAGCATCAGGGCGATTGAGTTCGACGACGCACACCCCGTTCTCGACGTTTACATTCAGTGTGTCCATAGAGCTTTCAGGAAAACTCGAAGAGATTGCGATTGAGGTTGCCGTCGTGAGCGACGGTTCCTTTCCGACCGATCACCTCGTGATCCATGACCGCAGCGGTAAACCCGGATACATCGGCCACATTTGCAACACTCCGCGCGCCGTCGTCGAGGTCAATGATCAGGACAACGTTTGCGGGTGTATTGTCCCTGTTGTACTCGATGCAGTAAGTCACAATTGTGGCCGTGCCTTCAGGTGCGGGCTCTATTCGGAGAGGCTCCTCACCCAGGGTTTCGCGGTAGGTTGTCGTACCGGTTGCGTCCGCCGGTGCGTGATCCGACCCGCAGAGGACAGTTGCAGCGTGTTTGGTGTTTGCCATGCCGATGCCGGTCACAAACACTCGCGACTCCGGGTGATTTCTGACTTCGGTGAGGGCAGCTGCCAGGGAGTGCAGGACATAAGCGTTCCCGGGTCCACCGGCGAACGCGAGGCCGCCTGTGAGACTCAAGCGTCGGCTGTCTTCAGGTCCCGAACCGAGTGCTTTGAGGCCAAGCTGAATGGCACTTGGAAAACAGCTGTAAAGGTCCATCGCACTGATCTCGGACGCTTCGATGCCTGCACGGTCCAGCGTGATCTCAAAAGCGCGCATCATGGCGTGGCACTCGTCAAACCGGCTTCTTTCGACCGGATTCCAGCACTCCTCGACACCGGTACCGCCAAGGACTGCTGCAGCGGCGGCCAGAGCGCCTCTTTTTTCCAGCAGGGATCTGGAGGCGACAACAATCGCGGCACACTGGTCGACGTCCATGATGGCGTTCATGCGTTTTGTATACGGAAAGACGATCAGGCGGTTATCTTCGGAGACTGTCCCGATTGCCTCGCTGTCAGGTGCATCCTGAAACCACGCGTGAGGGTTGCCTGCCGCTACCTGCGCGTTCTTCGCCAGGATATCGGCAGCGACCCTGGTTTGTTCGACAGCCGAACGATCAGCTTCCGCGCGTATGGCGTTTTCGAAAAGTGGAAAGACGTGAATCGGCGCTTTCAAGCCATGTTGAATTTCGAGATCGGAACAGAATGGAGGTTGTCCCCGCATAGGGTCGACGTCGGTCGCGCGAGCTGGCCAGTCCAGGTCGACGTTCTCACGGGCAGCCTTTCGCCTGGTCCTCATGGCCTCCGACCCACAGATGACCGCACAATGAATCTCACCCGTGGTAATGCGCGGGCAGACCTGATGCAGAAGATCCTGGGGTGAAGTGCCTCCGGCAGGGACCCATAGATGTTCTACAGATGTGGGTAGACCGGCCGTTCCAGCGACAACCTCTCCCAGGTTTTCATAGTTCCAGGCCAGCGGTTCGACACAGGCCAGAAGATCGACATCCTCGCTGTCGAGTCCGGCGTCATCCAATGCCTGCTCGACTGCCTGGGCCATGGCCTCGGCTGGATGAGGCGCCCCGTCCCGATAGCTCTTCTGGGCGCCACCGGCAATAAAGGCTTCAATTGTCATTGTGTCTGTCCGAGCAGCGAAAATCCTGAATATCCGTCAGCCTGAATGTCTTTCAACCTGGTTTCGTAGTCGGGAAAACCAATGTAAGGCATGAACACCCGCGGTTTGCCGGGAACGTTGGCGCCCAGATACCAGGAGTTACACCTGGGATACAGAGTGAGCTCCGAGCGCTCGTTGACGACGTCTACCCACTCATCTTCGGCATCGATGGCGGGGGAGACGGCGTTTGCGCTTTGCTTCTGTATCCACTCGATCATGTCAGCGATGTATTCCGCGTGGTGCTCGACGCCGGTCACCATATTGGCAAGAACCGAAGGGCTGCCGGGACCTGTCATGGTAAAGAGATTCGGAAAACCCGCAGTCATGAGACCGAGATAGGTGCGAGGTCCAGCCGCCCATTTGTCATTGAGCGAGAGGCCGCCTTCGCCACGTATGTCCATTTTGAGAAGCGTGCCTGTCATGGCATCGAAGCCGGTTGCGAATACGATGTCGTCAAACTCGTAGGCCACCCCACCTGTTATCAGACCTGTTGGGGTCAGCCTCTCGATGGGTTGCTCGCTCACATCCACCAGGTGGACATTGTCACGGTTGTAGGTCTCGAAGTAGTTCGTGTCTGCGCACAGCCGCTTGCAGCCGATGATGCCGCCCGGGCAGAGCAGTTCGGCGGTTGCGGGGTCTTTTACGGTCGAACGTATCTTGTTCCTGACAAACTCAGCGGCATGCCAGTTGGCCTCTTCACTCAAGCCCAGGTCTCCAAAGGCGCCAAGGAACATGAACCCGCCGAATTGCCAGTGTTCTTCGAAACGCCGCTCGCGTTTCTCAGGGGTTGCGTCCAGTACTGAATCGGCATGGCGAGGATAGTAGGGGCCAAACGCCGCGGGTTGCTGGCGGGCGAGACGTCGATACTCGGCATAGTGTGCTTTGACCTCCGCAACCTGCTCTTTGTCGATCGGGCCGTTCTGTGCGGGTACGCTGA
>JANQFF010000181.1 GCA_028277965.1 Pseudomonadales bacterium | reverse complement strand
ACCCGGACATATCGAGGAACGCTTCATCGAGGGACAATGGCTCCACGGAAGGTGAGTAATCCGCAAACACGTCCATGTCCTGTTCGGAATGCGCCTGGTAACGGTCGAACCTGGGGGGCACCATGATCGCGTCCGGACACAGCCTGCGGGCTTTGGCGACAGGCATGGCACTCCCCACACCATAGGGCCGTGCTTCGTAGCTGGCGGTCAACACCACACCCCGGTGGCTGCGCGGTCCAACGAGAACCGGCTTGCCTTTGAGCTCCGGATTGTCCATCTGTTCGACCGAAGCATAAAAAGCGTCGAGGTCAGCGTGAACGACTATTCTGTCCCACGTCCTGTCCACCCCGGGAATATACCCGAATACTGTATATATTTACAGTCTCTAGAGCTTGAGCACCTTCGCGCCCCGCACCACCCCCCTGTGCAGGCTGACCAGGGCTTCATTCGCCGCCTCCAGCGGATAAATCTCAATCTCCGGTTTGAATCCAGCCGCCGCCGCAATCTCGAGAAACTCCCGGATATCGCGACCGGTTATATTGGCAACCGTTTTTATCTCTTTTTCCATCCAGAGATGGTCGTGGTAGCTGAGCTTCAACAGGGATTCCCGGTCCCGGTCCTCTTTACGGATAGCATTGATCACCAGCCGCCCCCCTGGTTTCAGGTTGCCAAGGGCTGCGACGATGGGTAACCAGGCAGGGGTCGTATCGATAACGGCATCCAGCTTTTCCGGCGCCTGCGCCTCAGTTACGCCTGCCCAGACAGCACCGGATTCAACGGCAAATTCACAGGTTTCTTCCGCCCGGACGAAAACATACACCTCGACATCCGGATACAGGTATTGAACCAGCTTCAACACGAGGTGAGCTGACCCGCCAAAGCCGGTCAGCCCGAGGCGCTGACCTGCGCGGATACCGCTCAATCGCACTGCCCGGTAACCTATCGCCCCCGCGCACAGGAGCGGTGCCGCTTCCACGTCACTGAATGTCTCGGGAACCGGGTAGGCGTATCGGGAGGGAACTGTCATAAATTCGGCATAGCCACCGTTGACGTCCCTTCCGGTTGCGACAAACGAATTGCTCACGTTTTCGTCTGCACTGCCATCCGATCGGAAAATCCACCCCACCCCAACCCGTTGATCGAGGTCGAGTGCCTCCACACCTTCACCCAGCTGTACAACCCGGCCGATCACCTCGTGACCCGGGATCACGGGATAACGCGGTGGTGCTGTCCGCCCTTCGATTTCGTCTATCTCCGTATGGCAGACACCACAGGCCAGCACTTTCAACAGCACCTCACCCCGGCCAGGTTCCGGGGTCGGAACATTCGCCAGCCGCAATGGTGTGTCCTCTACATCGAGGGAACACACCCTTTCCAGCAGCATGGCTCGCATGCGGTTAGTTTATCCTGACTGAACGCTCCGACGCCGCAGCAGCTTTGGGTAACCGGATCGTCAGCACACCGTCTTTGTAGTCCGCCCGGGAATCATCCAGCGAAACCTCAGCCGGCAGGGCGATGGCTCTGCGGAATCGACCGAACGCGCGCTCTGTCACGAGGCAGCCGCCATCTTCGCGACTGCTGCTCATGTGTTTCTCGCCCGACACCACGAGCTGACCGCCGTGCACCTCGACATCGAGGTCTTCTTTGGCCATACCCGGCAATTCAAAGCGGGCTTCGAGTGTGTTGTCGTGATCCACCAGATCCACAGCCACAATACCCCAGCGGGCCGGGGTTTTTTCGTCATCGGGCTGTTCATGCTGATCGTGGGAGAAATGTGTGATCGCATTGTGTGCATAATCACTAAGCGCCGCCCACCCTCGATGTATCCAGGACATGGGTGCAGCATCAGCGCCGATATTGCCTAAAGACATAGTTCACCTCCAATAACTCTACTATCTGAAAATAGGATCGCAGGCACATGATCTGTATTCGTATATCCCCCTAAACCTTTAAGGGAAACCGCACCCGGGTGACGCAGGCAGGCGACAGGTGGGCGAAGCAGCAGACCCACTCGCATCATCCTGTCCAGAACGTCAGTATCATCGTCCAACCTGAACGTGCGGAATAACGCAAGTCTGCCCATTGTCGAGCGGCTGTCGCGTCCGCATCATAGGCCTGCAGAGACCAATGAACAGGGACCAAAAATGGCAACGCTGATTCCCAGATTGATGATTGTCGTCACGGCATTGCTCGCGGGATCGTGCGTAAACGCACCAGTTGACCCTCCCCGCTCTGCAGCTGAACCTGAACCGAGAAACATCATTCTGATGGTGTCTGATGGCATTGGATTCAACGGTTGGCTTGCGGCGGATTACTACCAGGGTCGCGCCGGTTCGCAGTCCTATCAGACGACACGCCCAGACGGCACAAGGCCGGTCGTCTATGGTCTGACGCACACAGCATTAAATCTCGTTGACCGTGAAGGTGCGCTCCTCGGCCGGGATGCAGAGCCATCAGATGCATCGGGTGCCGTCGAACAAAGTTATGACCCGTCCACACGCTGGACACGTTTTGAAAATGCCATGACCAATGATTTTGCGCCTGTGAGCAAGATCTATACGTCTTACACCGATAGCGCTGCAGCCGGAACCGCATTGATGAGCGGGCGTAAGACGTCGAATGGACGCATCAATATGGACTGGAGTGGCGAACACAGCTTTGAAACGATTGCGGAAATGGCAATGGATCTTGAGCTTTCCGCTGGCGCTGTGGCGTCGGTGATGGTGTCCCATGCCACACCGGCCGCGGTCATTGCACACAATGTGTCACGCAATAACTACGCAGAGATCTTCAACGAAATGGTGGCCAGCGATCTCGATGTCATCATGGGTGCCGGTCACCCCCACTACGACAACAGCGGCGATGAAGCTGACGAAACAGACTACCAGTTTGTCGGTGGCGAGGAGACCTACACTGCCATGCGTGAAGCAAGCGGTCTGAACGGGTTTGAATACATCGACACAAAAAAGGCTTTCAATGCGCTTGCCGCCGGGGAATCACTCCCAGCTCGAATTGTCGGTATCGCACGAGCGGGAGCCACATTGCAGGCTGCCCGGGAGGGTCTGGGCAGAGCGGACACCCCGTCCGGCATGGCGTTTAACGATCACGTGCCCGACCTGGCGACGATGAGCCGCGGCGCGTTGAATGTCCTGCATCAAGACGAAGACGGTTTCTTTGTCATGATCGAGGGCGGTGCCGTGGATTGGATGGGCCACGCCAACAACATGCCTCGCTACATCGAGGAGCAGATCGATTTCAATCTTGCCATCGACGCGGTGATTGCCTGGGTTGAAGAAAACTCCAGCTGGGACGAAACCCTGCTCATCATCACGTCCGATCACGAGTGCGGTGGCATCTGGGGTGAAGGAACCTGGACCAACAGTGAAGGCGGTCCTGTAGCGGTCGATCGCAGCATTGAGGCACTCGCGGCCGCACGTTTTGATCCCGCCGAGGACGTCTTCAACGAGTTTCTGGTGGTGCAGGACCGCGGTGCCGGGAATATACCGGGGTACCAGTTTTCTTCACCGAATCACACGAATGACCTGGTGCCTTTATGGGCCATCGGCGCGGGCAGCGACAGGTTTGCCGAGTTCACCCGTACCGATTCGCAGGCCAGAGCGCTTTGGGGAGACATCTACGACTGGAACGGCGACTATGTCGATAACACGGCAGTATTTGTCGTGATGGAAGCAGCACTGAGACGTTGACTGGTGTGTTTTTGAGAACGCATCTTCCTCTGTTGACGCTCCTGTTCGTCCTCGCCGGGTGTGGAGACCCGATTGGCGCGTCATGTGATTTTTCGGGGAGCGGATTTACTGCCAGCGACAACTGTCGCTATCGATGTCTGGAACACCGCAGTATCGACTGTCCCGATGCAACTGTCCTCAAAGGTCCCAAAATCTGCAGTGGCTCAATGCAATGCGATCCAGGCGGCTGTCCAGACGGTCAGGTCTGCTACCACGTGGCGGATCCTTTCGATAAGGAGAGTTACTGTCTGCCGGCCGGGATCTGCGGGCCCATGTCCGCCGGAGAGTTAGCAGTCTGGGAAGCAACCAGCAGGGCGAAAGCCGAAGAGCTGATTGGACAGTGGCAGGCGAAAAAGCAGAAGCGACAGCAAACCAGGCCGATGCCGACAGTGGAGGCGGAACGCCTGACTGACTAGTCCAAGCCCGGGTTACTCTGAGTGGAGATCACCCACCGACAGATCAGGGTGGATTGATCCAGCCACCCACCAACCCGGCGTAATACCCGCCATCCACGGTGAGCTCAACGCCGTTCAGCCACTTACAGTCTCCCAGGAGCAGGTACTCAGCGACCGCAGCTATCTCATCTGGATGCCCGGCACGGCCACTTGCACGCACGATGTAGTCAAACTTCTCTTCGCCGAGCATGGAACGAAACGCGGGCGATAATCGTGTTTCGACAATTCCAGGATTAATGCAGTTAACTCGAACACCGCGATCGCGACCAAGACCAGCCGCGCGATAGGTATATGCTGCCGCGCACTGCTTGGAGAATTTGTACGCATCGTCCTGCCAGAGATCCTTGTGATCATCCAACCACTTCAGTCCAGCCTCATAATCTGCGGTATCCAGCAACGCGTTGACCGCAGACTCGTTGTCTCGCCAGTCTCTCCCTGCGCTGGAAGCCACAATAACCAGGCTGCCAGCATCACTGACACTGGCGATGAGCCGTTCAACAAGTGAACGAACGCTAAGGAAGTTGACCGCAACCACCTGGATGTCCGGTACAGCTCCAGGCGCGACCCCGGCGACACTAACAAACCCGTCGATGCTGGCTGGCAGATTTGTCACGGCTCTCCCCACCGCAGCAGGGTCAGCAAGGTCACAGTGTACGGCGGTGACGCCCTCAGCCGCATGCTCTACAACATCCAGATTCCAGACCTTACAGCCTGCTGCGAGCAATCTGTCAATGACAGCAGCTCCAATACCTGAGCTACCGCCCGTGACAACAACATTTGCGGTCATGATGACTTCAACCTCCAGCTTTTGACCCGTGATTTGCCGGGCCAACATCATGCTATTCTACTGTCAAAGTCCTTTCTACAAATGACAGATGGCTGACGAACTCACTCAACTGACGGCAACCTCGGCCACCTCGTTGATCCGTCTCGGTGAGTTCTCACCATTGGAGCTTGTCGATGCCTGTATCGCCCGGATAGAGGCAGCAAACCCCATGATGAACGCGGTTGTCACCACCTGCTTTGACCGGGCGAGAGAAGAAGCGGCGGCCATGGTCGGCATTAATCGAGAGTCGCTGCCACCGCTGGCTGGTGTGCCTGTACTGATCAAAGACAATCAGCTGACGGAAGGTGTGGCCACCACCCTGGGAAGTCCAATCCACCGTGACAGGATTCCTGTGGATGACGCCGGTATCGTTAGGCGTCTTCGCGCCGCTGGCGCCATCGTTCTGGGCAAAACCAACATTCCAGAGTTCAGCATCGGCGCCAACACGAAAAATCCTCTCTTTGGCACAACATGCAATCCGTTTGATACCAGCCTCACCTGCGGCGGCAGCTCCGGTGGGAGTGCTGTTGCCGTGGCCACCAACATGGCCCCGATTGCCACCGGGTCCGACCATGGTGGCAGCCTTCGCATACCAGCCAGCTACTGCGGTGTTGTCGGCTACCGCGCTTCCCCGGGGGTTGTGCCGAACGAAGAGAGGACCACACCGTCGACGCACTACAGCCTGCAGGGGCCAATCGCGAGATGCGTTGACGATGTGACGCTCACGCTGTCGGTGATAGCGGACCGCAGTGCAGGTGGCAGCCGGGACCCAATGGCGTTTCCCCTGGATGCCAGTCAATTCCGTCACCTCGAAGATACGGATCTGGGTAGCCTGCGAGTGGCCGTCAGCGCGGATCTGGGCGGGTTGCTCGTATCGCAAGCCAACCAGAAGGCGTTCAGCAGACGTGTTGAGCAATTCAGCACATTGTTCAAAAGCTGCGACTGGCATGACATCAGCCTGGTAGACGCACCCGCAGTTGACTGGCTGCTTCGTCAGGACGTGTTCGTCACCCAGTATTTTGACCAGGCCAACGACTGGCCGGTGGATATCAATCCTAATCTGCTGGCCACGTATGACACCGCGCTCCAGACATCCATGGCAGATATTGCAGCAGCTCGCAGGCAGCAGCTGGATCTGATCAGGAAGTGCCAGGATCTCTTTGACGACTACGACCTGCTGATCATCCCCGGCATGAGCGTACCCCCGTTTCCCCATGTGCAGTTGTACCCCGAGCTCATTGATGGCAGGCCGGTTGAGAATTACATGGGCTGGCTGGGGCTGACTGCATCACTCACTGTGGTGGGTCATCCGGTCATCATGCTACCTGCGGGATTAGACGATGGCGGCTTGCCGTTTGGTCTGCAGATTGTCGGCTCCATGTACTCGGACCACCGGCTGCTCTCGGCAGCTAAACAGATTGAGCAGGCATTCCAGCACGTGGATCTCCTCCGCCGCCCCACCTGCGAGGTGGCCCTATGACGTCGACTCAGACACGTATCGGGCCTGAAGCATCAGCGAACCGATAAACACACAGAACGCCAATGTTCCGCCAGGCTCTATGATTCACCGTGTGGGTCGGCCACTCTCGGCCACAACGGTGCGTCGACATGCTCGTGCGGCAGGTTGGCGTAATCCATGGAACCAGTTCCGTCCGTTGCCGCGTATATAACGTCCCGTGCAATAGGACCGAAACCCGCGTGGAAGTGTTGAGTGGACTTTACCACCAGGTTTTTGATCTTCAGCGGATCCAATCCGACCTCAGTAAAACAATCCGGATGGAAGGCCTGTACACGATACGTGTTGCAAACCACATCGATGGCGCTGTCATCGTTGCTCGCATCTCCGATGCGAAGCCATGCCATGTCGCCGAGCGGTACGGTGGCCCCACCAAACGCCTGTTTGCCGTTACGCTTCAATCCCATGACAGTCACTGTGGTGTCCACAGGTGCACCGGAGGCAGGTCCCAGTTTGCCCCCGATACGCATGGGTAAACGTGCGCCAAGGCCTGCCTCAAAAGCCAGCTCAACAGCGCCGGGATCCCACAGAGGGGATATGGCATAGCCGCCAACGCCGCGGTCGATTAGCGCTTGCAGCAGGAACGTGGAGTCACCCGCGGCACCGATGCCGGTATTGTCCGCAGTGTCGGCGATGACAAACGGTGCGTTATCAGGCGGCGCTTGTAAGGTTTTCGCAACTGCGGCGGAAGGTGTAACAAACGGTGCCAGAAGTTCATCGCGGTTGTCCCACACCCATTTGCCCAGCGCGTTTGCTGTTTGTTGTGCAAGCGTTTGATCGTTGTCCGTAACAACGACCACACGTGTACCGACTTCCGGGGTATCACCCCAGGGAAAGCCGTGCGCCAGTGACACCGACAGGATACCCGGCTCCTGTTCCAGCGCTTGCATGTGCTTGACGAAACTGATCATTGGCTCGCGAGTGGTTGGGTAGATCCCCAACATCCTGCAGTCATGCATTGCCATTGTGGGGCGCAAGCCGTCCTCGAGCATACGCACCGCGATGGCAAACACTTCGCGGGACCGTTTCACAGCGTCAATATGCGGATACTCCTTGTAATAGATGAGCACGTCAGCAGCGTCGAGTTTGCCCTGTGTCTGGTGTCCGTGCAGATCCAGTTCAGCGAGGAGCGGAATGTCAGGGCCAATGCGATCGCGGATGCTGCGTAACAGATCACCCTCGGCGTCGAAGTAGCCCTCAGCGATCATGGCGCCATGCAAATTGAGTAAAACGGCATCCACGGGCATGGCGCGATCAAGGTCATCCAGTATCTCGTCTCGTAAGGCTTCATACGCGGGTTTTGTTGTCGTCCCGGCGGGTGTCGCGAATGCGGCAAGACCTTCAGCCACTGTCCAACCGCGCTCCAATGCAAGTCGCTTCCATTCAATCAGTGGCAGCGCGAACAAACCCGGGTGCTCACCGTGATCGCCGTTTCTGACCAACATCGTGCGACTGAAAAGCTCCAGTCCCGTGGGGATAGGGGAAAAAGAGTTCGTCTCTGTGCCGAGGCAGGCGGTAAAAAGCTTGTGAGCCATATCGCTTCCTTAACAAGGGTTGTGGGATTGAGAAATGTAGGAGCCTCAGCCGGCGGAAAGGAACGGTCCGTCGACACAGAGCCGTCGGCCATCAGGGGCTGCGCAGGCGCCACAGACGCCAACCCCACATTTCGTCAGATAGTCAATGGCACTCATGATCTGGTCCGGCTTGCAGTATTTCTCCTGCACGGCGATGGCAGCGTGCACCATCGGCGCGGGGCCACAGTTGTAGAAAACAAGCCTGTCGAGATCCTCAGGGGACAGACCCGCGAGATATGCATCCAGCGCTTCTGTGACGAAGCCGTGATAACCACGGCTGCCATCATCCGTTGCAATGTGCACGTTGGCGCACGCCTCACACTCGTCGACAAAGTAGAGCCGGTCAGCGCTCCTGGCTCCCATGAAGACTTCAGCGCCCCCGAAATCCCTGGCGAGCTGGTAAACAGCGGCCAGGCCGGTCCCGCCTGCAACCGCCACAATCCTGCTGTTGTCAGGTGGCTGGGCTGCAATTCCATGAGGTCCGCGTACATAGGCTTCGGTACCTGCGGCCAGGTCCATCAGTGCATGGGTGAATTCTCCGACATCTATTACAACCAGAGAAAATGGATCGTCCGTCAGGGCGGAGAAAGGCTTTTCCCCCAGACCCGGGATCCACAGAAAGACAAATTCACCCGCGCGGATGTCAATTGCCCGGTCAAAGGTCAGCAGGCAGATGTCGTCCGCGACTCGCTGGTTTTTTACTACTGTGACCGGGCTGAAACTCATATCCAGGGTGTACTGAACACGCTCCTCGGCACGATCAGTCTCCTGCTGCAGATCGCGTTCCAGATCAACAAAGTAATCAGCCATCTGGGCAGTCGTCATGCCTGTCAGGGCTGAACCCACGCCAACAATCCCCGCACCTGCAGCCTGAAACTGCCGCACATCTGCAGCGCTGCTGACACCACCGCACCCGATGATGGGTACATCCACCGCTGCCCGGACCTCCCGCAGGCATTTAAGCGCTATCGGCAGCACCCCTTTACCGGACAGGCCACCAAGTTCATTGCTCAACACAGGTTCGCCGTGCGCACTGACGTAACCCGGACCAACTGTATTGATTGCACAGAGAGCATCCGCTCCACCTGCTACGGCAGCTCCTGCGATATCCGCCAGGTTATCGGTGTTCGGCGTGAGTTTCGGCACGACGGGTATATCCACCGCCGCTTTGACCGCCCGGGTAATTTCTTCGACGAGTTCAGGGTCCTGGCCCATCGCCATGCCGTAACCTTTCGCGTGCGGACAGGACAGATTGAGTTCGAGGCCATCCGATAACGGCGCCAGCACTTCAGCGACTCTGACAAACTCATCGACGCTCCCACCGAAGATCGAGGTCAGCAGGAACTTATCCTCCGGCACCTCGAGATCTGCGAAAAGTTCTGCCGACCGTTCTGCCCCCGGGTTGGTGAGACCCACCGCGTTCACAAAACAACCCGGCGCGTACTGACTGTAAACAGGTTCCCTGTAGCCCAGGCGTGGCTCGGGGCCAATCGATTTGGTTGTCATCACGCCAACCTGGGGGATGTGCTCGAAAATGTAGCGGATGATGGGAACGGCGGTGGCAACAATCCCGGACGGAATCGTAAACGGTCCAGATATAGTTTTACCGAGAAATTCGATCGTCAAATGCTGCCCCCAGGTTGGCGCGCATTCTACAGACAAAAAAATCGCGGCTAAAGGCGCAACGCATGCGTTGCGCGAGGTTGCTCACTGTGGGAGCGGCTTGAAGGCAGCTCTAAAAACCTGGAGATTTTTCTGTAGGAGCGGCTTTAGCCGCGATTCTCGCAGGACTGAAGATGAGTCAATTTGAGATAATGTCAACTCATTATCCCCGGGGTGTGCAGATGGATCAGCGCGGTTTCTTTGTTCTGGAAGAACGGTATGCCGCCCTGGAGAAGCTGGGGTGATCCGCTGCCGAAGCTGGATGAGATGGTCAACTGGAACGGCTTTCGACCGATCTCGAGAAAGATCCGCAAGAAGAGAGACCCCAGCAAAGGGGGCCGACCCCCATTTGACGAAGTCCTGAAGCTGAATCAAGCCTGATAAGCACCCACAGACACCTCAACGGCTTTCAGCAGAGCAGGCCATCGCGGCTGAAGCCGCTCCTACAGTTCAAAACCAAGGTTTATAGAGGTGCCTTTTAGCCGCGATTCTTAAAACTATCCCCGCTTGCCGGTAAACGGCACCTCCCCGCGAGGATTCTTTGCTGACCCCATCATCTCATCACCTTCGAACGTACCGTTATAGAGCACTTCGATTTCTCCTATGGGCACCGTTATTTTCAGCGGGAAGGAGAAGCTGTTTCCTTCCACCTTGATCATCTCTACCGGTATGGGCCCACGCAGGCTGTTGTATACGCCTGAGTATTGTTCACCCTCCTGGTTAACAATGAGGGTGGGATGCTGGATGCCCCTCGGGGTATCGATGGTGAGGGTCCATTCACCCGCAAACCCTTCAGCCAGAACACCTTGTCCTGCGACGATCAGCAGGGCTGCTATCAGGAATTTCTTCACAACAATTTCCCTTACGACGAACCGCGACGATAAACGACCAGGTCGACGAGCGCTACCAGCACAAACAGGACGAGAAGCAGGATAAGCCGCGGGTCTGAATAATAGAGCTGGGTTTCAACCGGGTAAGCAATGGTCTTATCGAGCGCCGCGATCTTGAAGTGATGTCGACCGTCGAAGACCGGGTTGGTGACAATCTCCAGCATATCCCGACGACTGCGATAACGCATCAGCGCCGCCTGATCCCAGTTTTCCGCGCCCTCGATTCCGGCCAGATCCATCGCGGTGAACACCGCTGCTCCGCTGAATATCGGATGACAGGCTCGACTGAAGAGCGCCGGCCACATGTACTCCATGTACAGGCCCATGAGCTCGGACGCGCTGGCTCCCGGTGCACCTTCCACTGGCCCGGGGTTCTCATTGATATCGATGATGTTGACCATGATGAACTGACGTCCGCTGTCTTCCCGCATGAAGCGGGTCAGGGTTTCCACACGTTCAGTATCGCCGCCTGCGGCCGAGATTTTCGCCGTGTATTCGGCAATCTCTTCGTCCGTCAGGGCACCGCCCGTATTTGTGTACCAGAAGGCAAAGACCA
The DNA here is from genome assembly GCA_028277965.1 of Pseudomonadales bacterium. Taxonomy (GTDB): domain Bacteria; phylum Pseudomonadota; class Gammaproteobacteria; order Pseudomonadales; family Azotimanducaceae; genus UBA4421. Next base: position 15,598 of record JANQFF010000181.1, on the reverse strand, counting down.
CATACAGGAACGCTGCAACGCTCCATAGAATCACTCGACCGCTCATGAATCCTCTCCTGCCGTTTCTGTTATTGTGCCTCAATGGCTCTCGATTTTACTGACGACGCCAAAATCAATTGGTACCGGACACCCATCGATACGGATGTGCTGGCAGACCTGATGGTGCGCAGCGATTTTCGCGGGTGGCTCCAGACAGTCTGCCACCTCGGACTCTTCTTCCTGACGGCCGGAATTGCCTATTTTGTATATACCCTGATATCCGACACCAACTGGTTCTGGAGCATACCTTTGCTCGCCGTGTGCCTTTTCATCCACGGCACAATTGGTCCCTTCATGGGCCTGATCGCTATCCACGAGTTACAGCACCGCACTGTCTTCAAAACCCGGTCTCTCAACGAGATCTTCGAGAAAGTGTATGCCTTCATCAGCTGGTCGGATTACATCTGGTACCAGGAGTCTCATGCGAGGCATCACCGTGCGACCTGCCACCATGCTCATGACGGTGAGGTTTACCTGCCCGTCCGGTTCAGCCTCAAAAACAGACGTTTCTGGCTAGGTGTACTTGCCATAGATCCGAAAGGCGCGTGGGCTCGCCTGAAAAACGTCTGGGATCATGCCTGCGGCAACATCAGGGGCGACTGGAACAGGCACGTGCTGCCGGTTTCAGACCCGGCGCTTCGCGCCCGGCACCGCAGCTGGGCACGATTCCTGATTGGTGGCCATGCCGCTCTGGCTGCTCTGTTTGTGATCACGGGCCACTGGTTTCTGATTGTGGTTTTCACCTTCGGTACCTTCTACTGCAGTTGGCTGGGGTTTCTCTGTGGTGTTGTGCAGCACTACGGTCTCAACTCCGACGTACCTGACTTTCGCATGAATACAAGGACCTTCACCTGTTCATGGCTGCCCGGTTTCTACTACTGGAACATGCAGTACCACGTCGAACACCACATGTACCCGGCGGTGCCTTTTTACAACCTGCCACGCCTGCGCAAGACGCTCGAACACGATTTACCCATCGCTCCTCATGGTCTCAGGGCAACCTGGAAGGACATACTCACCCTCCGGAGCAATATCCTGAGCAACAAGGACTACGTCTATGTGCCACCTCTGCCGGATGGTGCTCATCCTGTGCCTGACGAGCTTGCCCGCCGTGTCGCTGGCTGACGACAAAACTGGATTTCAGGCGGAGCGACTCAAGAACAATCCTCTGCTTGTCGTGAGCAACGCACCCGGTCTCGAGGAGAACATCAATGGTCCCTCTGTCATTCGGGTTCCCGACTGGGTGGACAATCCACTGGGACGCTATTACCTCTATTTTGCCCACCATCAGGGAAAATACATCCGCCTTGCCTACTCAGATGCGCCGGAAGGCCCTTTCACCGTGTACGAGCCGGGATCCCTGCGATTGGAAGAATCAGGATTTCCCACAGACCCACCGACTCCAGAATCGCTGCTTCCGCGATTCCAGCAGACTGTCGAGGCCGGCAAACCCATTCCCCTCTACATGCACATCGCTTCACCCGACGTACACGTCGTCCCTGAAACCAGGGAGATCCGGATGTACTACCACGGCCAGCACGATGATGGCCGGCAGTTGACCCGCGTCGCCGTTTCCAACGACGGCATAGCGTTCAAAGCCCGGCCGGAACTGCTGGGACACCCCTACTTTCGCGTCTTCAGGTATTTGGACCGCTGGTATGCACTGGGGATGCCAGGTGTTTTCTATCGGTCAGAGGACGGTCTCAGCAACTTCGAGGCGGGTCCGATACTCTTCGACCGCAACATGCGTCACTCCGCACTGCTTCTGGAAGATGACACACTGAACGTTTTCTATACGAACGCGGGTGATACCCCGGAGTCGATCCTGCAGACGACAATCGACCTCAGTGGAGACTGGATGGAATGGACCGAAACAGAATCCACGCTTCTGCTGCGTCCGGAAGAAGACTGGGAAGGCGGCAACCTGCCGCTCGAACCCTCAGCAAGAGGTGCGATCAAGGAACGTGTGAATCAGCTGCGGGATCCGGCGATTTTCGAAGAGAATGGCTCAATCTACCTTTACTATTCGATAGCCGGTGAAAGCGGCGTGGGCGTTGCGAAACTCTCGCGTTAGCGACGCGCTCTGACCTCGCCCGGATTGACCGTCGTCGCCTGGTTCCCCCAGCTGGTCCGTATGTAGGTCAGCACGTCAGCCACGTCTTCGTCTGAGAGCGTTTCCTTCCAGGGCGCCATCGTCCCGGTATAGCTCTGCCCGTTGACCTCAATTGCACCTGACAAGCCATGCAACACAACATCAATGAGCCGGGGAACATTTCCGGTTACCCAATCAGTGTCAACGAGCGGTGGAAACACCCCGGCCACACCGGCGCCATCCTCCTGGTGACAGGATGCACAACGCGTCTGATAGATCCTCTCCCCGTCAGAGGCAAATGACACTTCATCAACCGGGTCAGGCACTTCAGAACCGTCATACACCCATCGGTACCGGGAGACATTCGAATTTGGCCCCGCATCCCAGAAGCCGTCGAACTCGGCAACGAACACGCTCCCGTCCGGACCGAGTTCCATGGAGATGGGTGCTGTAGACGTAAGCTGGTCAAAATCGCGGATATTCGTCAGGCGCAGTGCAGGTATGTCTGCTTCAAGGGCATCGTTACGGACATCTGCCTCGCGGTCGTTGGAGAATGTCCGCTCTTCCACATCAGCCCACTTGATCCAGCGTCGCGCCCAGTCGTATACAAACAGTTTGCCCTGAAAGATATTCGGAAAACCGGCTTTCCCATCGTGAAAATAGAAAGGGCCCACAGTTGCAGACCGTCCACCCGTTGCATAGGTATATTCCCACAGGGGTGGTGTGTAGTTGGGAATATCCTCGGGTCCCCAGTTGTTATAGAAAAGTTTTCCGATGCTCCTCGGCCAGCCGAAGTTCTCACCACCACCTCGTGAGACGTTGTATTCGTCGTAGTCGAAACGCGCATCAGGTCCCACTACCCCAATGTAGAGATCACCTGTATCGGGATGAATCTTAAAGCGGTATGGGTTTCTCAAACCGTACGCATAGATTTCCCAGCGAACACCGGGCTGTCCGAAAAACGGGTTGTCATGGGGGATCGTCCCGTCCCGGTTGATTCTCAGGATCTTGCCTCTGAGGTCCTGCAGGTTCTGGGCAGACCGCTCGGAATCAACCAGCCGCGACCAGTGGATGTCCTTGAGGTCATTCTCGGACCTGTAACGTTCGATTGCGTCTTCCGAAAGCTCCCAGTCAGGCCTGGTCTCCGACATGCCCGTGTCACCCGTGGAAAGATAGAGCGTGGCATCGTGACCCCATTCGATATCGCCTGCCTGATGACAGCACTGGGGCTCGGTGGGTACACGCAGCAGCACCTCTTCGCTGCCAAGGTCGATAACGCCATCCCTGAACACAAACCGGGAGAGCGTGTTGATGAATGTGTCATCCTCTGTGTAGTAGAGATAGACATAAGGTGAGTCGTTGTAGAAATCCGGATCGACCTCGATCCCCAGCAGGCCATGTTCAATTTTGGTCGGATCCGTGGTGGGGAGCTCAGCGATGAGCGTTGTGGTCTCGTTTTCAGCATCATAGCGGTGGATCTTGCCGCGCAGCTCCGCAATCCACACATGCCCGCGCTCATCCACCGCGATGTCATCCGGCCAGACACCTTCAGCGATCGTCTCTTTGACCCGGCGGCCGCCAAAGTCGACCTCCAGTCTTCCAGCGGCAGCCCGCAACCCCTGCAGGAGGTGCTGCAGAAACGCCGGGTTGGTCCATACGTCAGGAAAGTGGCCGAGCTTGGTTATGAAGACACGGCCCTCACCATATCGGCGCAGCCACGAAATCGGGAAATCGTTGCGTGCGCCATCTGCCGGTCCCTGTTCGATGACGGCACTTTCAGTATCCAGGCTCATGAGCACATGGCTCGACCAACGGGGATTCGCATCGAGCACGTAAATCTCATCCCGGATGGCGAGCTCATCACCCAGGTGCTGTACAACCGGATGATCTGCATCTTCAACGTCGACCGTGACCGGCTGTGTCCAGGGATGAGATGCAAACAGACCGCCGCCGACAATGTCCCGGTAGGCACGCCACCCGTAGAGTGCATCGAGCGCGGCATGGGCGCCGGCAAAGCCGCCACCGTTCCCGAGAAATGTCAGGACGGCGTCTCGATGTTCAGCGGTTACGGGGTCCTGTACATTCCACGACGCCTGATCCGCTACCGGGGTGTCCACACCCTTGATGGGCAACTCAAACTCTTCGGAAGTGAATGTCCCGCTGAAACCCTCTTCCGTGAGTTCAACCTGCGCGACCACCTGCCCTATCGGACCACCCGCATCCCACACCATCGTGAGCAGGTTGCCATCGAGGCGTATGTCACGCATGGCACTCACCCCGCTGCCGGCTTCAAAGTCAGCCAACCCGGTCAGCGCCTGCCCGGAGCCCGAGAGGGCAATCCTGCCGTTGATGTCACGTTCGCCTGCATTGATGGCAACGCTGAAATTTCGAAAATCCCCGGGCCTGAACGTCAGGGCGCCCCCCTCCTGCACTACCTCGGGTTCATCGACTCTCAGCGTTGCGTTCAGAAAGAACAGGACATCAACGCTGGAGAGCGTCTGATCATTCAGATCATCCAGGTTTTCAGTGAAGACAAAATCGAACTCGGTTGTATCGTTGACCGCCGTGAGCACCTCCCGGGCTTTCTCGATCGCAGCGGTGTGCCGAAAACCATGCGTGGCTGTGACAGTCAGGACGCGGATGGTTTCGCCGACCTGTTGCATCGCCTGAGCGAGTCGAGGGACAACGCTGACATCCGGTTCGAGTTCGCGCGCCCGCACCCGTCGAAACCAGGTGACAGAGTTGTCATCGTGATTCTGAAGACCAACGTAACCCCGCGCCGATCTCGAACCTGCAAAATCGGTCACACGCTCACCGTTCAGGAAGACTTCGTACTGCTGGCCGCGTACACGTATCAGGAACGTATTCCATTCTCCCGGTGGATTGGCTTCAGACTCTGCCGGTGCTGCAAAACTGTAGATGCCCGCTGTTCTGTACTTCCCGGTCTGACTGTCGTCGATCTGAATCTCATATCCCTGGTTCACCGCGTCCCAGGGGTCGGCGGCTTCGGGAAACCGCACGAATATCCCGGAGTTGGCTGCGCGCTGAGCCACCTTCCACTCCACCTCCAGCTCAAAATCTTCAAACTGGCGTTCTGCGTAGTAGAAAAGCCCCATGCCGCCGTGAGTTCTCAAAGATCCATCTTCGTCGACAGTGAACTTTCCGGGCCCGGTCATCACCCAGCCGTCGAGCGAGCCGCCACCCCGTGTGCCGTCGTAGAGATCAATCCAGTCCGTCGCAGAAGCCTGACCGCAGACCAACACGATAAAAACGAGCATCCACCTCATGAAGATTCCACCATTGCGTTGAGGCCCGGCTGACCGTCTTTTCCTTCCAGGCAAGCGCGTACAAGATCGACCAGGGCGGCGGCGTGTGCCTGCGCGCTGCCAAGATCGTCTCCATAGTCGGTCTTCAGGATGTTGAGCGCCTGCGCCTGCACCTCGAAGATCCAGCCCGTATCTGCTGTGCTCTGCCAGAAGGACTTGGGTGCATCCCAGCGGTAGGTGAGATCAACCCGTGGTTGGCGTTCGGCTTTTGTGACCCCGTCATCCATCCTCTGCCAACCTATGACGTTGTTGAGCGCATCACTGCCGAGCGTTTTGCGTAATGCCCGGCCGCGCCCGACGATCCCCAGTTCATCCGGATCGGTGATCTCGGGGGGTGCAGAACCATACCGAGCGGCAAATTCCGGATCGAAGTTGCTGTACGTCGTCTGCCAGCGCACTTTCCAGCCGTGCATGGTTGCCGCACCCCTGGAAGTCGCGAGCCCCGACGATACCCCCCAGACAGCCTCGAACACTCGGTCTGTCTCGAGTTTCAGTTCAGCCATTGTTCCGGCGTCCACCGCAGCCTGCGCACTTGTCAGGGCAGACCGGGTGAGATCGATGATCTCCACAACCCGGGGATCGGATCCAGTTGGCGCAACTGCACATCCGGCAAGGACCAGACAAGTTGCAAACAGCCGCTTCATGTCCGCACCGGGTGCGCTGCGACCACTTTCTCGTCAATGTCGGTTCCCCAACCCGGCCTTTCCGAAAGGATCAGCTCACCGTTTTCAATCCGTGGTGGATGGGTCACGAGCTCGTCTTTCCACGGTACATCGTCGATGTCGATTTCCATGATCCGGAAGTTTGGAATTGCTGCGCAGAAGTGGGCACTCATCATGCTGCAGAGGTGCCCGTAAAAATTGTGGGGGGCGACGTTTACTTCATGAGCGTCCGCCATGGCAGCAATCTTGTAAGACTGCCAGATGCCATTCCAGGGGACGTCGATGATTGCCACATCCATTGCCTGGGCGCTGAAGTACGGCCTGAATTCCCTGATCCCGTACAGGCTCTCACAAGAGGCGACAGGTACGTTGGCCTGACGCCGGATCATCGCAAGCGCCTCAGGGTTGAAGATGTCCATCTCGTACCAGAACAACCCAAACTCCTCGAGCGCCCGGATGATCTGCAGATACCCCTCTGGTTTGAAGTTGAAATTGAGGTCGACGAGGATGCCCATGTCACCCCCTGCCCCGTCGCGAAACGCCTGCATCTGCCTTTTGAGATCGTTGATCAGGCCAATGTCCGCGTTCAGCTCCGGTGCACCCGGGTGGTTTTCGGTGCGCGCAAATCCCGGGAAATGAATTGTTGGTTCATCGCCGCTGAACTGGTAGAGATTACATTTGAGCGCATTGAAACCCGATGCTCTGACGCGCTCACCGAGGGCGGCGATATCGTCCAGCGATTTCAGCATTGGCTGACCAATGAGACTGGCAGTGGATTCGTTGAAGAGATACGTCCCACAATGTGACCAGTAGAGCGGCAGCTTCTTTCGCACCGGGCCGCCCAGGAGCGCGTAGACCGGAAGACCGAGGATTTTGCCTTTGACGTCGAAAATGGCGTTCTCTATGGCCGCTATGGCCTGGGCATTGATGCCACCGGGTGCCTGGCGGGTCATCGCATAGAGACGTGAAAACAAAGCCTCGTGTGCCATGGGATCGGAACCGATGACCGCATCGGTCATGGCTTCGATGACGCCGGTCACACCGCGGCTGCCATACGACTCGTTGTATTCGCTGTAGCCGACTACACCATCACTGGTGCCGATCTTCAGGTACGAAAATACCCGCCAGCCCGCATCACAGTGCAGGGTTTCGATGTGATCAATGCGCATTGAATCCTCCCTCTCAGAGAGGAGTGTAGACTAGATGAGATGAGCCGACTAAAGAGAATCGCGGCTAAAGCCGCTCCTACAACGCTGATTCTGACGCTGGGTGCATACGCTGACCCTCAACCTGTCGGCGACACACCCACGCGTGCGACAACCCCCAACGGCCACTACATCAGCTGGCGCGAACACATCATCGACGATACTGAAATCGCGGGATTCCCCCTTTCCGGCAGCGATGGCCTGGTGATGGGTGATATCGACAACGACGGATCTGAAGACATCGTCTCAGTCCACGAGTCCGACGTTCAGTACGACGGCACCCCCGACGGTCACGTCCGGATCGCGTTTGGATCCGGCGATCCACAAAGATGGCACAGCATCACCTTGTCCGAAGGCACCGAGGCCGGTGCACCGGAAGATGCAAGCATCGCCGACGTCAATGGCGACGGTTACCCTGATGTGATGGTGGCGAGCGAGCTGGCTCACCTCGTCTACTTCCAGAATCCCGGGCGGGACACACGGACAGTTCCCTGGCAACGCCTCATTCTCCCGGTGACACGCAACCGGGGTTCGTACATCCGGGTGTTCCTGGCCGATTTCAACGGGGATGGTCAACCGGAAGCGGTTGCGCCCAATAAAGGCGCCCAGAATCCGGAGGCGGGAGATTTCGAAAAACGCACGCCCGTTTCGGTTTTCTCATTTGAGGACAACCCTCTCGGAGACTGGCAGGAACGGGAGCTTGGCCGTTACAGCGTGCCACAGAATTCCGAACCCGTGGACATCGACGCAGACGGGGATCTCGACATCGTTGGAGGGTCCCGCGGTGAACGCCGCATCTTCATTTTCGAAAACGTCAGCGGCCCCGAGCCGGGTTTTCGCGAATGGCGGGTTGATATCGATTCGACGATGACCGCCGGGTTCAACATGGATTATGCCGATTTCAACGGTGACGGAAGACTCGACATCGTTTCGGCGACTCCCGAGGGGCTTGCCTGGCTCGCGCAACCCCAGGAGTTGTCGGGCGTCTGGAAAGCTCATCCCATTGGCTCTTTTGGCCCCGATCTGATGACCGCCATTGTTGTGGCAGATATCGACAGCGATGGTGATCCCGACGTTCTTTCAGGCAGCTATAGCCGGGGGCCGCGGGATCGCGATGGTGACGTCGGTCTCAACACGCCGCTTGGTCGCCTGGGCTGGTTCGCCAACCCGGGCAGCCCCGGTAAACCCTGGGTCCGCCATGACATTTCCCGCCGCAAACGCGGTATGTTCGACAAGTTCATATCCCGGGATCTCGATGGGGACGGGGACATCGACTTTGTCGGGACCCGCGGTAACAGTGACCCGTACGATGGCGTGTTCTGGCTGGAGCAGGTGCGAACAGTTACGCCGAGCCGTTCGTTCGTTCCTGCTCGTACAGATGAAAGTGAGGAGGTCTCGTTGCCCTAAACTAGTAACAATGTCCGAACACGGGTAGCTCGACCCCAATGTTACTAGTTTTCCTTCAGTTGACATGCCCCACAGGGCGTGTGTAATTGAACAGCTGTATTGGGGGAAGACATGCTGAAGCCTTATACCGTGCTCGACTTTACGGACGAGCGGGGCGAACTTGGCCCGATGCTTCTGGGCGATCTGGGAGCAGACGTCATACGCGTGGAATTGCCGGGGGGGAGTTCCGCCCGTCAACAAGCGCCGCTTCTTGAAGATACCGACGATGATCTAAGGAGCCTGCAGTTCATTGCGTTCAATCGCAACAAGCGTTCGATTGTTCTCGACCCGTCTGAGCCGGACGATCTGCAGGCGCTCAAGGGTCTGATCGGCCGGGCGGATTTCATATTCGAATCCGCGCCTGCAGACACCCTCCACACATATGGCATCGGTTTCGAGGAAGCTCGCGCGCTCAACGACCGGATTGTGTACATACACATATCAGCATTCGGTGACGATGGTCCTCGCGCCCACTTCAGGGCAAACGATCTGATTCTTGCCGCCATGGGCGGGCCGGTATCGCTCCAGGGTGAAGGCGATCGTCCACCGATCCGCCTCAGCGTCCCCCAGGTCTGGCGTCATGTCGGCGCCGAGTGCGCAGCGGGAGCACTGGTCGCCCACGCAAAGATGCTGCGTTCCGGCCAGGCTCAGTACGTGGACCTGTCTGCCCAGTGTGTCATGACCTGGACGATGCTTAACGCCATGGACGCCCATGCCATCCAGGGTTTCGATTTCCCTCGAGGGGGTTCCGGCGTGGCGGGCATCACCATCGTTCAACCCACGGCAGACGGTCACGTTGTCGCGCTGCCGACGTCCGACGTTGTCACTGCGTGTTTGCCCTGGATGCTGGAGGAAGGGGTGGGCGATGAGAACCTGAAGGATATCGACTGGGAAGAATTCGATCTCAACATGGCGAACCCCGAATACGAGGGTTTCAACATTCTCGACAGCACTGCGCTCATCCAGCAGTTTTTTGCCAATCATTCCAAGGATGAACTCTTCCACTACGGGCTCGAACACAACGCAACGATCGCACCCGTCAACACCCTGGACGAGCTCCTGGCGCTCGACCATATGGAAATCCGCGACTACTGGGAGGAGCAGACGCTTCCCAATGGGAAGACAGTTCGTTCACCGGGACACTGGAGCAAGCCATCAACCGGGAAGCCGAGCATCCGCCGCCAGGCACCACGCCTGAACGAACACCGGGATGAAATCCTCGCTGAACTCACGACAGACCGGCTGAGCCAGAACTATCCCGAGCCGGACGACGCGCTTCCGTTCCAGGGCATCAAAGTTACAGACTTCGCCTGGGTCGGTGTCGGCCCTATATCCTCCAAGTATCTGGCCGATCATGGTGCCGATGTCGTGCGCGTCGAATCCGCCAACCGGCCTGACGTTCTGCGCGGCAACGGTCCGTTCAAAGACGCCGAGCCCGGCATCGACCGGTCTCAGTTCTATGGCGACTTCAATACCTCCAAACGCAGCATCAGCCTCGACATGAAACTCCCAGAGGCAATTGAGATTGCGAAGAAACTGATTGTCGAATCTGATGTGATGATCGAGAGTTTTGCCCCCGGCGCCATCACGCGCATGGGTCTCGGCTACGAGGAGGTGAGCAAACTCAACCCCGGCCTCATCATGATCAGTACGTGCCTCATGGGGCAGACTGGTCCCGCGGCAGGCCTGGCCGGCTACGGATATCACGCCGCGGCTATGGCCGGTTTCTATGAGGTCACCGGCTGGCGCGACCGGGCTCCAACCGGTCCGTGGATCGCCTACACCGATACTATCGCCCCGAGATTCGTCTCGAGCCTTCTGGCAGCCGCTCTCGATCACCGGCGCCGCACCGGCGAAGGTTGTTACATCGACGTCGCCCAGATTGAGACAGCCCTGCATTTTCTCGGGCCGGAACTTCTTGATCTGCAGGCGAACGGGAACTCAGTACACCGCATAGGCAATCGCTCCCGGTTTTTTGCTCCCCAGGGATGTTATCCCTGTGCCGGTGACGATCGCTGGTGTGCAGTGTCGGTCGAGGCTGAAGAAGAATGGCAATCTCTGGCGACCGTTATCGGCCAGCCGGGCTGGATCGAGACCTATCCCGACCATGCAAGTCGTCTGGCCGATCACGACACTATTGACGAAGTCATCAGTGCGTGGACACAGGGCCGGGATCCATACGAAGTCATGGAAACGTTACAGGCAGCTGGCGTACCTGCGGGCGTCGTCCAGCGCAGCAGCGATCTCCTGGAGGACCCCCAGTACGAACACCGCAACTTCTATCGCTATCACACACACACGGAAATGGGGTACATCCCGTACGCCGGTCACCAGTACCGCATCCAGGGTTACGACAACGGCCCACGCGGACCTGCGCCAGGTCTGGGTCAACACAGTTACGAGGTCCTGACTGAAAAACTCGAATTCAACGAAGACGACATCGCCGACGCTTACGTCAGCGGTGCTATCAACTGACAAGGAAATCAAATGGCAGACTCCGAAGAAAACATGAACAACGCCCTGGAACTTCTCCAGGAACGGATCGGGCAATCTTCGCCGCCCACCGACTGGTTCGAAATCACCCAGGACCGCATTGACGGGTTCGCGGACGTCACGCTGGATCACCAGTGGATACACGTCGACGTCGATCGGGCAAAAGAAGGTCCATTCGGCGCCCCGATAGCTCACGGTCACCTGACACTGTCCATCATGGGGCATCTGCCCCGCTCGGAACCCGTGCCTGGCCCGAAACTCGAAGGCCAGAAGCTCGGCATAAATTACGGCTTCGACAAAGTGCGTTTTCCCTCGCCGGTTCCTGTTGGTGCCCGTATCAGAACCGTCAGTACGCTGAAACGTGCAGAGATCAAAGGCGGCATGATCGAAACGATGAACGAGGTTGTCGTTGAAGTTGAAGGCCAGCAAAAGCCCGCGGCTGTGGCTGAAAGCCTTGGACGCCTGGTTTTTTAGGATCAATTAGGAGTATTCAGTGAGCTACAAACTGCCTGTACCGCATCCCGGTACACACACCCGTCCTTTCTGGGAAGGTACCAAAGAGGGAAAGCTGATGCTTCCCAAGTGTGGCGACTGCAATCGCGTCCACTGGTACCCCCGACACATCTGCCCGTTCTGCCACAGCGACAACATCAGCTGGGTCGAGGGTAGTGGTGAGGGAACCATCTACTCTTATGCGGTTCAGCACCTCGCGTTCGGCCCTTGGGCGGAAGAAGCGCCTTACGTCACTGCCTACGTCGACCTCAAGGAAGGCGACCGCATGCTGACCGTGCTGCGTGGCGTTGATCCTGAGAAACCCGAGGACATTGCTATCGGCGCGAAAGTCGCAGTCGAATTCGAAGCGGCTTCTGACGACGTCCATATTCCGTTTTGGCGCGTTGTGGAGGGAGACTGATATGCCCGGCAATTTATACAAGGCTGCAGCGATCGTCGGTGCTGCCGAAGCCAATGAGATCGGCTTTCTCAAGGAACCTGTCACTTCGCTGCAGTTACACATGGAGGCCATCCAGAACCTCAGCGAGCAGACCGGGATGCCGCTGTCACGCATTGAAGGTGTGTTCTCCGCAGGCTGGACAACCGAACTCTGCGAACACCTGGGCCTGCGTCCCAAGTACATTGATACAACTGCCGTAGGGGGCTGTTCCTTCCAGATCCATGTGCACCACGCACTGGCGGCAATCCATGCGGGCATCATCGACACGGCCCTTATCAGCCACGGTGAAAACGGTGCATCTGCCGGAAAACTGGGTGGTCGAGGCCTTGGAAACTATGCCCGCGGTGCGGGCGTTCAGTCACCTGCCCACGAGATGACCATGGCGTACGGCCTGGGAGGCGCGCCTTCCAATTACGCGCACGCCATGACCCGGCACATGCACCGGTACGGCACCACCACGGAAGATTTTGCTCACATCGCCAAAATCAGCCGGGACTGGGCAACGCTGAATCCCCGTGCAGCCATGTACTCGAAAGAGAAGCACCCATTCGGGGGTCCAATTACAGTCGAGCAGGTAGAAGAGTCACGCATGATCGCGTGGCCAATGACCATCCTGCATTGCTGCATGGTGACCGACCACGGCGGTGCGGTGCTCCTCGCGAGCCCCAAAGTGGCTGCGACACTGAAAACCCCGCCAGTCTGGGTTGCAGGCGCAGGTGAAAGCATGGGGCACGGCAGTATGCTGGAAATGGACGACTTCACGGCGACCTCCGCACGTTTTTCCGCGGATGCGGCCTACACGATGGCCGGCATGGGTCCCGACGACATGGAAATGGCGCTGGTGTACGACTCGTTCACCATCACTGCGGCCATCACCATCGAGATGCTGGGGCTCACACCTCGCGGCGAAGGCCACACGCTCTGGAAAAACGGCGACGCGGCTCCGGGAGGACGTTTCCCGATCAATACGAACGGGGGTGGATTGTCCTTCAATCACAGCGGCATGTACGGCATGCAGCTCCTGGTAGAGGCGTACCGTCAGATGTCACGAACGGCTGAAGACGGCATCAACGGCGATCCCGGGAAACAGACCGATGCACGCACATGTATTGTGAACGGCACGGGTGGGACGCTGTCCACAACAGGTACGCTTGTGCTGATGGCGGACGACGCCACGTGAACTCACACGAGCGGGTCATTGCAGTTCTGAACGGAGATACTCCGGACCGCATACCCGTATCCACGTGGGGCCACGATTTCCTGAGAGAGTGGTCAGCGGAGGATCTCGCTGACCACACAATTGAGCGGCAGGAAAAGTTTGGTTACGACTTCGTGAAGCTGAACCCAAGATGGACGATCTTTGCTGAAGCCTGGGGCAACCGCTACGAACCACCGACCGAGCAGGTCTTTCCGCGTCTGACTCACAAGGTCATCAACGGGCCGGAAGACTTCGACAGGATTGAGTACCTCGAGACACCGGCTCCTGCCTTCGTGGAGTACGAATCAGCCATGAAGCAGGTGGCTGACGCCCTTGATGTGGATGTTATTGCAACCGTGTTTTCACCTCTGGCAGTCACAGGACTTCTGTGTGGCGGTCTGGGCCAACCGCTGATCAGCTACGCCGACGAAGCCCCCGAAGCGCTTCGTACATGCCTCGACAACGTCACCCGGACCCTCATCGATCACAGCCGCAGATTACTGGAAGCCGGTGCAGCGGGGCTTTTTTACGCCCCGTTACAGTGGACGAGTACCGACGTCTGTTCACCTGAGTTCTACGCACGTTTCGGCACACCCTGGGATCTCGAACTCTTGAACGCAGTCCAGGACGCACCGTTCAATATGCTCCACGTCTGCGGTAACAACATTCAGCTCGAACGTTTCGAAGGCTATCCCGTTCACGTCCTGAACTGGGACAACTTTGGTGAAGGTAACCCGACTCTTGCGGACGTGCACAACCGAACCGACAAAGTCGTTTCCGGCGGTCTGCCCCATCGGCGTCTGCACAAGCTATCGCACGATGAGATCAGCGAAACCGCAAGAGATGCCTGCGAGGGTTTGCACGACCGCCTGATGCTCACCGGTGGCTGTGCTGTGGGCGCAATGCTCGACGACGGTTGCCGGGCACATATGGCCACCATTCCCCAACAGTTTTAACTCTCATTCCAAGAAGGAGGCTCTTTTGGCCACCGCACATCCCCTGGACCCCATATCTGCCGCGGAAATTGACGCTGCTATCGCCCTGTTCCGTGACATTCATGACGACGACAACGCCTTTTTTTCATCCGTGGGTCTTGTCGAGCCCCCAAAAGAAGTGGTGAAAAGTGGGCAAGACACACCACGCGTATTGCGCCTGATGGGCCGTGATGGGACCAAAGACGGTGGCTTCCAGGCGGACGTGAACATCACTGACGGTGAGACGAACGTGACCCGTCTCTCCCTGGAGGCCCAGTCGCCCTACGGGTACATGGACGTGGGTATCGCGATGAACATCTGCAAGACGGATCCGGACTGGCTTGCTGCGGTGGCCGCTCGCGGTATCCCTGTGGAGAGTGATGAAGACCTGGCAAAACTGCAGATCGATCCGTGGCCGGCTGGCGGTTATCAACACCCTGACACTCCGCCGGGACACCGCGCGATGCGCTGTATCGCTTTTGTGCGTGAAGACGCCACGGATAACGGCTACGCCCGGCCAATCCACGGGCTGATTGGCCACATTGATCTGACGGATCAGAAAATGGTGGCGGTGGAAGATGTCGGTCAGGTACCCATGCCACCCAACCCGGGACGGTATGACGCCAAGCACCAGGAAAGTTTCCGCACTGACTTGAAAGAAGTCTCCATCACCCAACCTGACGGCCCCAGCTTTGAAGTGGACGGCTATCACGTCAGCTGGCAGGGCTACAAATTCCGGGTGTCCATCCATCCGGTGCACGGCCTTGTGTTGCACGAATTGTCGCTTAAGGACAGGCCGATCCTGTATCGCGCCGCCCTGTCCGAGATGGTGGTGCCTTATGGCGACAAAGATTCGCTGCACAGCTGGAAACACGTGCTGGATGCCAGCGAATACCAGATGGGTACGCTTGTTAACTCCCTGAAGCTCGGCTGCGATTGCCTGGGCGAGATCTACTACTTCGACGTCGCTCAACTCACCTGGGAAGGCAAAACCCAGACTGTGGAAAATGCCATCTGCATGCATGAAGAAGACTACGGCATCCAGTGGAAACACTACGATGGCCTGTCGCGCACGACTGAAGTGCGCCGTTCCCGGCGACTGGTGGTGAGTTCGCTCTTCACCATCGGCAACTACGACTATGGCCTGTTCTGGTACCTGTACCTGGACGGCACGATTCAAATGGAAATCAAGCTAACCGGTATTGTTGGGG
>JANQFF010000146.1 GCA_028277965.1 Pseudomonadales bacterium | reverse complement strand
CACATACCAAGGTGGATGAAGCCACCGGTGAGATGTTGTTTTTCAACTATTCGAAAGAAGCACCCTACATGCACTACGGGGTGGTTGGATCAACGGGGGCGCTGGAACACTACATTCCGGTTGAGCTGCCGGGCCCTCGACTGCCGCATGACATGGCGTTCACCAACCAGTATGCGATTCTGAACGATCTCCCGCTGTTCTGGGATCCCGAGGCACTCAAGCACAATGCGCACGCGGTGCGGTTCTTTCCTGAACTGCCCAGCCGGTTCGGCATTGTGCCCAGGCGCGGACAATCTTCAGAGGTTCGATGGTTCGAAGCCAAACCCACGTTTGTCCTGCACTGGATCAATGCGTATGAAGACGGCGACGAGATCATCCTCGATGGCTATACCCAGGATCCTCGACACGGCACACGAACGCCGGGTCTGCCTGAAAATCTGTCTCCGTTCAGCATGCTGGACCTCCATGCCATCGGCGCTCACGCTTATCGCTGGCGCTTCAACATGCGAACCGGTCAAACCAGGGAAGGTCCTCTTGAAGATGGCATTTCCGAATTCGGCATGATCAACCCCAGCATTGCGGGTAAGCCCTATCAGTACACGTGGGCAATGACGACCAAACCGGGCTGGTTCCTCTTCGATGGCTTGATGCGCCTCAATGTGCAAACGGGTGATGTTCAGCGCTACCAATGGCCCGAAGGGGTATTTGCGAGCGAAAGCCCGATGGCGCCCCGCGTGGGATCAGGGTCTGAAGATGATGGCTATGTTGTCACCTACGTCTCTGACGTGAACGCGGACACATCTGAGTGTCAGATCTTTGCAGCGGAAGACATCACCCAGGGTCCTATCTGTTCGATCAAGCTGCCGCAACGGATTTGCGTGGGAACGCATTCTTACTGGGCTGGCAGAGAAAGCCTCTTGTAGCGGATATTGCTTCTGACTGAGCCAACCTGGTTTGAGCGGCTCGATGATCAGCCCCGTTGGCACTAGACTCAACGTTCAGCAAACAGCATTCTGGGGGTCAGGTGCCTGGCAACGATACAACAGATTACTTCGATCTTGGCCACTACCACCGGGATGTAACAACCACCTCAGATACCGCACAAACGTGGTGTGATCGTGGGCTTGCCTGGCTGTACGGATTCAATCATGAAGAGGCCATCGTTTGTTTCGAAAACGCGATAGCGGCAGATCAATCCTGTGTGTTGGCGTATTGGGGAGTGGCTTACAGCATCGGCCCCAACTACAACAAGATTTGGGAGATGTTTGAACCGAACGAACGAGTCAGCACGCTCGCAACTGCCCACAAGGCCATCGCTGATGGCCTCGCAACGTCGAACGGAACTGAAGTCGAAATCGCTTTGCTGGAAGCATTGAAATCCAGATATCCGGAGGATCCCGACATCGAGGATTTCGGGCCGTTTAACGATGCGTTTGTTGAGCAAATGCGACCGATCTACGAAAACCACCGGCATGACCTTGATGTGGCAAGCGTGTTTGCGGAAGCCCTGATGGGACGTACACCCTGGCAGCTGTGGGATATGACGACAGGGGAACCAGCAGCTGGCGCTTCAACGGTGGAAGCCAGAGAGGTCCTCGAATCAGCGTTTGAGGCTGATCCTTCTGCCTGGTCACACCCGGGGCTCTTGCACATGTACATTCATCTGATGGAAATGTCGCCTACACCGGAGCTGGCTTTGCCTCATGGTGACAGGCTCGCCAACCTGGTTCCGGACTCGGGCCATCTCGTGCATATGGCCACTCATATCGATGTTTTGTGTGGTGAGTATCAGAACGTGATCTATCGCAACCATCGGGCAGCGCTTGTTGATCGCGAGTTCGCAGCCTTGCGCGGTGCTGAGAACTTCTACACGGTTTATCGTATCCATAACGTGCACTTCGAAGCGTATGGAGCGATGTTTCTTGCCCAGAAACAGGTCGCCCTGGACGCTGCAAGGGAGCTGAAGAAGCTGTTGCCTGCGTCGATTGTGGGTTACTTGCCCGATCTGTTTGAGGCGTTCTGGGGAATTGAAACACACGTGATGGTGCGGTTTGGGATGTGGCAGGAACTGCTGGATGCGCCGTTTCCGGAAGACCCGGATCTCTTTAGCTTCACTACCGCCCTGATGCGCTACGGGCGGGTCATTGCGTTTGCCAACCTCGATCGAAACGAGGAAGCGCAACAGGAAATGCAGGCTTTTTATGACGCGCAGAGCAACGTTCAACAATCGCGTTTCATGTTTAACAACCCGGCTGCAGAAGTCCTGCGAATTGCCGCTGAGATGGCGCAGGGTGAGTTGCATTACAAAAACGGCGAAGTTGAGCGTGGATTCCAACACCTGAGACAGGCTGCTGAACTAAGTGACAGTCTTGTTTATGACGAGCCCTGGGGTTGGATGCAACCTCCCCGGCATGCGCTTGCCGCACTTCTGCTGGAACAGGGCCGGGCAGACGAAGCTGAGGAGATTTATCGGGCGGATCTGGGCCTGACGGACGCGATCGCAAGACCTTGTCAGCATCCTGGGAATGTGTGGGCCTTGCACGGGCTGCAAGAGTGCCTCACACGCCGTGGCGAGTCATCGGAAGTGACTCACATCAAGCTACAACTGAACAGGGTGCTTGCCAGGGCAGATGTACCGGTCGGATCCTCGTGTTTCTGTCGTGTTGCCTGACCGGTTACTGTTTTCTCGATCGCAATGGTGGAGACCATGAAGACGATCACGCACTATTTCAGCGGGCATTCGCAGTACGCATACATCGGCTTTTCCAAGCTGTTGTCCGTCGCAAGGAACCACGGGTTGGCCCTTGTGCATCGCCCGATGGACCTCCATCGGGTGATGGTTGCGGCAGGGTCTTCTGCTTTTGAAGACAGACCACGGGCAGCTATCAGGTACTTCTTCGTCAATGATGCGAGACGTTGGGCCCGCTTCCGCGGTGTCGAGTGGGATGGCCGTATACCAGAAACGCACTTGAATCCGTATGAAGACGCCAATCTCTTCCTGATCTGTGCCCAACAGCACGGCATTTACCTGGATGATCTTGCTTTCAGGCTCCTGCGTAGTCATTGGGCAGATGGCTCGGACCTGACTGACGTGTCTGTGTTCAAGCATTTGTTAGAAGATATGGGGACAAATACGGAGTTGAGCGAAACTGTCGTTTCGGGAATTCATAGCGACGATGTACGTGCTGAATACGAGTCCAATACGGAAGCCGCGATCGAGATATCAGTATTGGGGTCGCCATCCTATGTAGTGGACGGAGAAATGTTCTATGGACAGGATCGGCTGGAGCTTCTCGACTGGATGCTGGGAGAAGCGATTTAATCGTCTTCATGGCTACTTGACCGTTATTATATAAAACATATAATAATGTTCGAGCCAATACGAAGGATATCTGATGTCACACAGAGAAGGCCGCATTGTTCACGATGCAGACAGCCATATCATCGAAGGGCGAGGCTGGCTGGAGAGCTATGCTTCAGACTATGTGCGTAAGAATCTTGATCAGGGTGTTTTCAACCTGGACATGCCTGAACTGGATCCCCTCATGGATGCTGCGGCAAAGCGCCTGGCCGGCGACGACCCAGAGCTTACTGAGGCCATGAAATCAGACATCTTTGCGCACCCGGGCAAACGCAATATGTGGAGTGCCTATGGGGCGGTTGAAAAAGGCGAGCGCAGTGACGCCCTGAAGGTCATGGGTATCAGTTCTCAGCTGGTCTTCCCGTCAGTAGGTGCGGCGCGCTTCTCCCGTTCCAAGGACATGGAAGTGGTTTATGGTGGCTGTGATGCGTTGAATCGTGGTATGGCGGATTTTTGTGCAGACGACCTGGGGCTGAAGTCGGTGGGATTTCTGTCGCTGCGAGATCCGGATCGAGCACAAACCTCCCTGGACCTCGCGTTGGAGCTTGGCATCAACGCCATCTGGATTCCGTCAGATGCGCAGGAAGGCAGGGCGCCTTCCCATATCGCGTACGATCCGCTCTGGGCCAGGATGGAGGAGGCCGGGGTTCCGGTCACGCTGCACATCGGAAGTGGACAGAACATGCCTTCGGTGTACATGAATACCGGTGTTGAGCGCGTGCTTGAAGGCAATTTGGGCAACATCGAAACCACCAGGCCCAAAGACCTGCCGGTGATTCACCACTCCATCGAGCGTTGGCTCACCTGCATGATCTACGACGGTGTTCTGGAGCGATTCCCCAATCTCAAGGTTGGCATTATCGAGCCGGGCGCTAACTGGGTACCGGCATCGCTGATGAACCTCGATATGGGCGTTTCCCTGTTGGGCAAGTTCGATCAGGGTTTGAAGAAACTGACCCTCAAACCTTCGCAATATTTCCAACGTCAGATACGTGTGGCACCACTCCATACGGAAGACACGGGCTGGATCCTGAGGAATGTCGGCCAGGATATATTGATGTTCAACACCGACTATCCCCACCCGGAGGGCGGCAAAGACCCGTTTGGCGATTATGAGCGCAGTCTTGATGCATTGGACGCAACCTCAGAAGAACTGGACCGGTTCTACAGCAAGAACTATGAGGATTACCTTGGGCTGGAGGCAACAGCGTAGAGATTTATTCGGTGGTGTTCAGCACTTTGCCGATGCCACCGAATATGAAATCCACGGTCTGCTCAATCTGGGCCTCACGATCGCCACCGTAGCGACCATAGTGTTCGGCTGCAGCGAGGGACGCGCCTGACGCAAGAACGATGATTTTCTCAGCCAGGCGTTTTGAAATGTTGTATTCCTTCGAAAGCTCCCTGATGAGGAACGGTGCGTGTCGGGGGCGCTCTTTTTCAGCAAGTGCCTGGCGGACGTCCGGCTGGTTAAACAGGATGCTCAACACATCGCCGCCCGCGAACTGGCGAAAGTTGATTTCGACGTATCCCCTTACCGCATCCCGGTAGGTGGTGACTTCCGAAAGGTTTTGCGTTACCGAATCTCTGAACGTGCCGTATTCCCGAATGAGCAGTTCCTGGAGAATCTGCAGGCGCGTGGCGAAATACTTGTAGATGAGAGGGTTACTGACGCCTGCTTCCTGTGCAAGTATCTCCATAGTCAGGGTCGATAGTCCCTGGTTCAGGATGATGTCCCGAGCGCAGTCCAGGAGCTGGTTACGACGGGCTTCGGGTGACAATCGGCGTCGGACAGGATCTGTCATATGAGGCTATAACCCATGGGTCAATCGAAGATTATTATACAAACAACATAATAGGGTGGGAGTACGCAGGTACCACGGGGTTCCTGTCCTGCTATGGTGTCAGGGACCAGGATGTTAAAGATTGATACGGGAGGCGGACGATGACCATATCCATACCCAATGACCTCTACGACGACGTGATTGCCTGGGGGGCATTTGCGGGACTCGAGAATCTGGAGGTGTCGATCAGCGAGATCGATGAAGAGCGTGAAATTCTTGATGCTATCGTGCGGTTTTCACCGAATGAGATGGTCGGCATGCACAAACATTGCGCACAGACGAATATGTTTGTGATCCAGGGAGAGCTGCGCATCTACGAGCCTGACGGCGAACTGCGTGAGGTGCGCCCTGCCGGAAACTACTACCGCGGGCGACGCGACGATGTCCATACCGAAGGTGGCGGTGAAGAAGGCGCGGTCGTCCTATACTCCGTCCGCGGTCATGGTGAGAACGACCTGTTCGAGCTCATGGATGAAAACCAGAATGTACAGGCCGTTATCGGGTGGAAGGAGCTTTCAGCAGGCTCTTGAACTATCGGGGTCGTCCTCCCGGCACTCAGCGTTGCTCTTGTACGGCCGCAGCATCAGCCTGATTCAGATATCGCTCCGGGATGTCAAAGCCGAATATTCTGGCAGCGTTGAGCCCCAGTATTTTCGCTCGCTCGCCATCGTCCAATCGTCCCATCTGACGTTCGATCGCCTGTGCTGAATAAGGCCAGGATCCTTCATGGTGAGGGAAATCGTTTGCCCACAAAAAGTTGTCGACCAGGCCAAATTCGCTCGCGAGAGCGAGCCCAGGTGCGTCTTCCTGGAAGCTGGCGAATCCCTGACGCTTGAAGTACTCGCTTGGCAGGAGGTCGAGCTTGGGGCGCACCCACATGTGGTGTTTGTTGTAGGCTTCGTCCATGGCTTCGAGCATCCAGGCGACCCAGCCGATGCCCGCCTCGATGGAGCCGAACTGCAGTTTGGGGTGCCGTTCAGCGACACCGGACGCGCAGATGTTGACGATGGGTTCCATCGTAGGGGCGAGGGAGTGCACCGCATAGTTGATGACCGCGCCGCCCTGGCTCCGTGAAGTTCTGGGATCACGACCCGTTGAGACATGGAATGTCACCGGTAACACAACGTCTTCGATACAGTCCCAGAGGGGTTCCAGTTCCTTGAGGTTGTAGTTCAGGTCATCGACATCGGGTGCGCCGAAAACGGGCTTGCAAGGCAAACAGATACCTTTGAATCCGAGTGCGGCACAGCGCTGGATTTCTGCAATGGCGGCATCCGTGTCAGCAGGAGCGACACAAGCCATCGGAGCTAGCTGTTCATTGTGCGGGCCATAAGTCTCCCAGGCCCATTCGTTCCAGGCCTGGCACATCATTTGAGAGAATGCTGCGTCTTTCGTCGCCCACATGGCGAGCCCGACATTGGGGAAAAGAATCTCTGCATCCACGCCGTCTAATGCGAGCTCGGCTGCGCGTTCATCCGGGTTGCGGCCTGATTCGTAGCGGAGTTTTTCGTGTCCCTGCAGTGGTTGGACCCAGTTGAGTTTTGCCGGACGAAATCCTTCCGTTTTCTGATACTGAGATTTCTTGTCTTTACTGACTACGACAGTGGGGAGGCGGTCATGGAATTCCTCCGGAAGTCGTTCTTTGAAAATTTTCCTGGGTTCCTGGACATGACCATCAGCAGAGACCATAAAGAACTTGTTCGGAGCCTCGGGGTGCGGGGACCTTGGCCAATCGGCAGAACCCGGCGTTTCGGTACGCCAAACATTGTGCTCATCTGGTGCTGGTATGGATGTGGTCATGATGATCTCCCCGCGGTTCGTTAGAAGTTAAGCCCTCATGGCAATCTTAGTTCAATAACTCACAGGGCATCAGTCCCTGAGAAGTTCGTTTACAGAAGTTTTCGAGCGTGTTTGCGCGTCAACCTGTTTGATGATCACCGCGCAGTAGAGATTCGGGACAAAACTCCCGTCGTCTCGCTGACCGCCTCCGAGGGTGCCGGGGACAACGACGGAATACGCTGGTACACGCCCGGTAATGATCTCGCCGGTGTCACGATAGACAATCTTCGTGGACGCACCTATGAACACACCCATCGAGAGCACGGCGCCTTCTTCGACGATGACACCTTCGACAACTTCAGACCGGGCACCGATGAAACAGTTGTCCTCTACGATGACAGGATTGGCTTGTAGAGGCTCGAGAACGCCGCCGATCCCCGCGCCGCCCGATATGTGACAGTCTTTGCCGATCTGTGCACATGATCCGACGGTCGCCCAGGTATCGATCATCGTCCCGCTGTCGACGTAGGCTCCGATGTTCACGAAGCTCGGCATGAGAACGACGCTTGGCGCAACGTAAGCAGAGTGTCGTACCACGGCCGAAGGAACTGCCCGAAACGCTGCTTCCCGAAATTGTTGATCGGTCCAGCCGGAGAATTTTGACGGCACCTTGTCCCACCAACTTCCGTTGTCAGGCCCACCGTCGATTTTTCTCATGTCGTTGAGTGCAAAGCTGAGGAGCACGGCTTTTTTGAGCCACTCGTTCACAAACCACTCAGAGCCGATTTTTTCAGCGACACGGAGTTCGCCTTTGTCGAGCAACGCTAAAGCCTCGTCCACAGCATCGCGAACGTTGCCTTGTGTGTCGTAAGTGATGCTCTCACGAGATTCCCAGGCGTTTTCGATAGTCGTTTGAAGTTGTGTGCTCATTCCGTTCCCGTCGTGCTGTCTGTCTCTAATGGTGCCGTGATTTCATTGTTCTGTGAATGACACCCGTTTCACTATGAACCATTGTCTGCGTCCGAGAACGATGGGTAGGGCCCGAAGCGGGTCATAACCACAATGGCTGCAATTGGCAGAAGAGCCAATATGGCGAGCCCCGTCTCATAAGACCCCGTTGTGTCAAAGCCCATGCCCATGAGCGGTGGACCGACCACACCTCCAAGCGTGAAGCCTGCGAAGATGAAGCTGTAGATTTCCGCAAAACTCTTCAAGCCGAAGTAGCGGCTGACCATGTAGGCCATGAGATCGAACTCGGCACCCTGGGCAAGGCCGAGAAAGGTCACAGCCAGATAAGCGATCCAGACCGGACCACCGGTCCAGAGTAAACCGATAGCGACGGTAAACATCAGGAAAATGGCCATGGTGATATAAGGCGCGAAGTAGCGATCCAGCAGAAAGCCTGTGCCAATGCGTCCTACCAGGATGCCAATGGCCATGAGGGAGGCAGCTCCCGCCGCACTTTCAACCGATACGCCTTTGTCGACGAGCATCGGAACGAGGTGAATCAGGCAGGCATGGAAAGCTATTGAGATGGCAAGGAATGCCACGGCCAGAGCCCAGAAATTGAACATCCGGAAGGCTTCCTGACGGGTGTATCCCGTTGTGTCGCCAGCGTTGCCGAGACCATCCGTGCCGCGATCGATGCCGTCCGGTTGGAGGTTCATCGCCTGGGGACTTTCTCGCAAGAGCAGCCCTGT
Organism: Pseudomonadales bacterium; assembly: GCA_028277965.1. Taxonomy (GTDB): domain Bacteria; phylum Pseudomonadota; class Gammaproteobacteria; order Pseudomonadales; family Azotimanducaceae; genus UBA4421. Next base: position 3,930 of record JANQFF010000146.1, on the reverse strand, counting down.
TGTGGGGAGCATGACTACCAGAACGACAATACCTAAAACAAGGTACGCAACACGCCAGCCCTGTTCACCTATCAGCCATTGTGCGAGCGGTGGCATGATGGCGGCCCCCGCGGAACTCCCAACAATGGCAAGGGCGAGGGCGATACCTCTGCGTTGATCGAACCACCGCGAGACCACTTTAGCGAATGGTACGGGTGTGGATCCCGAAGCCAGCGTCCCAAGGAGAAAAAAGAGCAGGTAGTAGACCCAAAGCGATGCAGGAAGCAGGTAGAGAGACGTCAGACCCAATCCAAGTAGGAGCGCGGAGATCATGATGACTGGTCGGGCTCCAATCTGATCGACCATCCGCCCGGCGATTGGTTGTGCCAGACTGACCCCCAGTGTGGCCAGGGCAAAGGCGACAGATATTTCTGAACGGCTCCAGCCAAAAGCCTCTTCAATTGGAAGCAGAAATACTCCGAATGTGCTGGCGATCACCGGCCCAAAGTGCACAGCAAGGCCCACGGCGGATGCAGTTACGATCCACCAGCCATAGAAAACGGAGTGTTTTCGCACGTTCATACTATTCAGTTTCCAGAATGCGGGGAGTGTCTCGACTCATTACAACAAATCGCGGCTAAAGCCGCTCCTGCAGAGCTTGTTGGTTCTCTCTGTAGGAGCGGCTTTAGCCGCGATTCAGCTGGGATGCGGAAATAGCCCTGGCAGTGCTTAATTGGTATTTGCAGGATAAAATCACCAGCCACGCAGGCTCGGGGGAACGATCGATGGACAACGACATCGGACGGCGGGAGGTACTAAAAAAGGGGCTGACCCTGACGGGTTACGCGGCGTTAGCCGGCGCGCAGTGGCCGTTACCGGCTTTGGGGAAAGGTGAAGATCTGGTGCCATTTACGGATGTCCCTGATTCCTTCCAGCCGAGGCCTGTTCAGGCGGGTGCAGTCCACATCATGGACACACGAACCATCGATGACTTCTATACGCCTTACGGGCAGCACTACATTGTGCAGCATTACGATCAGCCGACCCTGGATTTGTCGGCGTATCGCCTGCGGATCACAGGGCTGGTCGACAACCCGATGGAACTCACGCTTGCGGACATCCAGGCCCGTTCCCGGGTCGATCTCGATGCCGGATTCGAATGTGGAGGGAACCAGAAACGGCTCCTCTATGGCCTTGTCGGCAACGCAAAGTGGTCAGGTATCAGCCTCGCCGAACTTCTTGGAGAAGTGGGGGTGAAACCCGAGGGCAAGGAGGTGGTTTTCTTCGGTGCGGATGAGGGCACAGAGAAAATAAGAAACAAGGAAGTGAAACAGAATTTCGCGAGGAGTCTGTCGATTGAGGATGCGCTTCGTGAGCACAACCTGCTTGCCTATGAGATGAATGGAGAAGCGCTTCCGCTCTATCACGGCAAACCTGTACGACTGGTCGTTCCGGGCTGGTTTGGTGTCGCAAACGTCAAATGGCTCACCCATATCCACGTTCAGAAAAGTCGCTTCATGGGGAAATTCATGGCGCGCGACTACGTGACGCTGCGCAAACATGATGTTGGAGGTGTCGAACGCTGGACGGAAACATCCGTCACGCGTATGAACCTGATGTCGGTCATTGTCCGCGTTGCGCGCAGCTCAAACGCACACAAGGTCTGGGGATTTGCGCTGAATGACGGGACACCTCTCAAATCCATCGAAGTGAAAGTCGATGACGGGCCGTGGCAACCTGCCAGCATTGATAGCCGGTCATCGCAGTATTCCTGGAAGATGTTCACATTCGACTGGCGCAATGCTCAACCGGGCGAACACACGCTGGTATCAAGAGCCATCGATGTCAACGGGAACATTCAGCCGACAGAGGCGCAGATTCCTGAAAAGGCGACTTATTGGGAAAACCCTGGTCAGTTCCCAAGAACGGTGATGATCTAGCAAGAAAATCGCGGCTAAAGCCGCTCCTACAGAGTTAGGTAGATCCTGGTTGAGCCGCGATTCACACTCGTGCGTTGCTGGCATCCTGCCCCAGCATGGCCTTGCCTACATCGCCGTATCGTCCGGTCTTGGAAAAGACAACGTGATTGGTTGCGATGGAGATATCTCTGACAGCCCTCTGTATCGGGTTGCTAAGGAAGCCGCCACTGGCTCCTGTCTCTTCACTGATGCGAAAAGCTGCTTCTTTGCACGTATATACGGCGTAGGCGATTCGTGACAGCCAGAAGGCGCGTTCGGCGTTGGTCGCTTTGTTGCGTTTAGCCATGACGTCTGCAAGTACATCCCTGAGAATCAGTTCTGCCGTATCGATCTTCAATGCCGCTTCACCGATTACGCCGCTGACGTCAGGCAGGGGTGTGCCGGCCCTGAGTACGTTGTTTTCGAACTTCTTGCGCATCTGATCTGAAAATTCTGCCAGCACCATCTGTGCGGCACCCAGTATCGGCAGGCTGGCCGCAAATCCCAGCACCGGCATGAGGGGTGTGCTATAGAGCGGAGCGGAGAATCGTTCCGTTATGCCTGAAGTGGCATCGAGAAACTGCTGGAAGGGTAGGGCACGTTCTTCCGGGACAAACACATCATCGATCCTGAAGTCCCAGGATCCCGTGGCGCACATGCCGGTCACGTGCCAGGTATCGATGGGTTCGACGTCGGATATTGGCATGAGAAAGAAGGTGGGGACCGGGCCGCCCTCATTGTCCATGATGAGCCCCCCTGCCAGGACCCAGGTGCCATGCACGATGCCCGTACCCCACTGCCATTGGCCGTTGAGGACATAACCACCTTCAACCTTGATTGCCTGTCCGGCGCCGATGTTGAGCGCGGCAGGTGCCAGGACATGGTCGTTACCATCAAAGACCCTGGCGCAGACGTCGTCGGAGTAGTTGAGGAGCCAGAGGTTGTGCTCTATGTAAAAACCGGTGATCCAACCCATGGAGGCATCAGCGCGGGAGAGTGTGAGAACAACGTCAAAAAAGGTGTCGAGATCAGCCTCGTGGCCACCGTACGATTTCGGCACCATGAGGGAGAAAAGGCTACTCTCCCGGACTGCTTCAATCACATGGTCGAGCGGTTTGCGGTTGAGTTCAGCTTCGCGTGCAGTCTCGCGAAACAAAGGTGCGAGTTTTTCAGCTTGTTTAATCAGATCCATTCTTCCTCCCCGGTCAATCTCGCCTTTTGAATATCCCGAGTACCATGTCGACGTGGCGGTCAATCACGTCAGGGTCCTGGGGTTTTTTACCGGTGAGGGCTTCAAATTCGTTTGCATAGGAGAAGATAGAGGCAGCGGCGGTGGCGAAGAGAAACCGCAGGTGCATCGGATCACCTTCCGCAATCAGCTGAGCTTTCTGGGCCTGGTCAATAATGTCGGCAATCATCACGCCACCTGGTCGCAGGAAACGGTCAACAAGCCAGTGCATCCGTTCCGGGCTACCGGTATTTGCCTGCATCATAAACCGATTCAGTTCGGGAACATCCGCGCTGAGCAGAATGAATTCTTTCAGCATGAGTCGCAGCCTGGTCTCCTGGTCCACGCCTTCAAGACCCATCCAGCGTGTGCGGAAACGGTCTGCCGCCGTACCGAGGAGATGTTCGGCAACGGCTCTCCATAGTGCATCTTTGCTGCCGAAGTGGTGGGCAATGAGGGCTGGATTGACATCTGCTCGCGTGGCAATCCCCCTGGTTGTAGCGCCGTCAAATCCAAAGTGGGCAAACTCTGTCACGGCGGCATTAATGATGGCTGCCTTGGTGGCCCTTGAGCGTGCCTGTTCTGACCGCTCGCCCTGCGATTGATCCTGTTCTGACATCCAGCTTTTTTCCATTGGGATGAAAATATTAACCGAAGTGTCAAGTATCTACCATTATATTGATCAATGTATCAATTTAATGGTAGGTTAGGATTGCTCGATCTGCGGATGACGTTAGGAGAGGTTCTGCAGACGCTACATGCTAG
>JANQFF010000139.1 GCA_028277965.1 Pseudomonadales bacterium | reverse complement strand
TTCCAGAATGGCATCCCGCACCTTGTCCATATCGTCATAGGGGCCGGAAACTTCCGCGCCTGCATGCCCGGCCATGCCGTGGCGCAGCACCTGCACCGTACAGCCGGCAATGGTGACATAAGCAGTGTGGAAGAACTTGATCTCAGGAAAGCCGCCTTCGCACACCTCATCCATGATCCTGCGGGCATTCGGCCCTTCGACCTGGAAGCGGTACTTTGTGCGTTTGCCGGCCGAATTGTAGGGGGTAGTCGGATCGAAAGTCACTTCGACGTTGTAATCGCCGGTCTCGCCATGGTAGCGCACCCAGTTGAGAATCGGCATGCCGCTGATGAGTTCGAATCCCTGCTCCTCGCCGTAATAGTACAGTATGCAGTCGCCCACGTGATGGCCACGCGGTGTACAGGCGATGTACTGCTTTGCGCGATCAGTCGAAAGGTTCGAGAAGGTGCAGGGGGATAGATATTCGAGCAGCTTTCGAGCGTCGGGCCCCTTCACGTACAGCACGGGCATATGGTGCGATTGGTTGAACAGCACCGCTGTCTCACGCCAGGCCCGTTGCTCCTCGCGCCAGTTGGTGTATTCCGGTGCAATCAGGGTAGCGAACAGGCTGGTGCGCGATTTATGGTACTGGGATATCGTATCGTTGTAGAAGTAATCCACCAGATTAGGCTTGACGTCTATCAGATCTTGCAGCGTTTTCATTCTCTTCCCCATTGTTGATCCGGTTTTCGGTGGGTTCCTGTTAGAACCACTGTCGGGTACCTAGCGCAGCAGGTTTGGGAGAAACGTCACGGTGGCCGGGAACAGCACGATGAGCAGCATGCCTGCGAGCGTCAGGCCGACAAAAGACCAGGACGCGGCGAATATCTCTCGCATCGATGTCTGGGGAGCAGCCGCCTTGACAGAGAACATCACGTATCCGAAAGGCGGCGTGATTGCCCCGAGCGTTATGTTGATAAGAAACAGAACCCAGAACCAAACCGGGTCAAAGTCGAGTACCTTGATCATCGGCACATAGATTGGAATGAGCACCAGCATCAGCCCGAGTTGGTCAATGAACATGCACAGCACGAAGGGCAGCAGCATCATAAGAAACAGCATGAACCATGGATTCAGGTCGAGCGAGGTCACGATCCCGGTCATTGCCGAGATCGCCCCCGTGAACGCCA
>JANQFF010000137.1 GCA_028277965.1 Pseudomonadales bacterium | reverse complement strand
CGACTTCCAACCGTCGTCGGGATTGCCGGGTCTCTCCTCATTCCCCGTCTTGCGACCGAGGCGCGGCGTTTCAAGATTCTCTTCGCGTTGTGTATCGCGGCATGTGTAGCCAGTGGTCTTCTCCAGTTTACGGACGATCTCTCATTGACCACGGGGCTGATCCTGCAGGGTATTGCCCGTTCGAGCATGATGACGGTATTGATCCTGACGCTGGTGGAACTGCCGGGTATCGGCAGCGACCGTGCAGGTGTTGCCAGCGGCATGTTTTTCTCGGCTGCGGAGATTGGCGGTGTGCTCGGTCCGCTGGGGCTTGGGCTGATGTACGACGCGACGGGTGGTTTTTCGGCGTCACTCGCGGGTCTCAGTGTAGTAGCAGTGATCCTTGCTGCAGGCTCTGTGTACTTGTCTCGTCTACGAAAGAATCGCGGCTGAAGCCGCTCCTACAAAGATAGCAGGATCGTTCTGTAGGAGCGGCTTTAGCCGCGATTAATCATTTCCGGAATCAAATCAGTTCGAACGTAACACCTGCGTTGGCAGGCAACCGTTCCAGCAACGCGTCACCCATGGCGCTTGCAGGTGTCCAGAAGCCCCCGTCGACAGGCAGGTCGTCCTGCGCCAGACAGACTGCGGTCTCAGCTAACATCTTGGCGGTCGACCCATATCCTGGATCTTTGTCCCCACTGATGAGACAGCGCAGATCTTTTGCGTCGTCGGTTGGGTGTTTAGCAACCAGCTCGATCTCGAAAAAGCCGTTTTCAATGGTGTCTTCGCTGGGACCTTCCCCTGGTTTGGGCAGGAACCTCTGCAGGAACTGTCGGACGGGATCGAAAACGACGGCTGTGTTCATCGCGGACGTGCCGATGGCTATGCCCGCCGCAGCGAGTGCACCCAGCGGGTTGGAATGTGTCAGGGTCCCTTCGCTGTACCTGAACTCGCGCCCGTACATGTTACCCAGTAGTTCGTTGGAACGCCTGACTACCCGGGTGTTGATCGCGGCCATCACAAACGGGGCGACCCAGGAAGAAAAATCCGGATCGAAAAACGGCTGATTGCTGTCGGGGCCATCGAGGCCACGTTCATTGTCGTTCAGGGCGTAAGGGTCAGCCATGATGCGCATGATGTCCGGGTTGGTTTTTGCCATCTCCATCATCGCCATCATGCTGTCGATCGTGCCACCGCTGGCGCCGCCTTTGAATGCACGCGTGCGGTACTTCACCTCCCGAGCGGGAACGCCGTGTTGTTTGATCATCTCACGCTGCAGGAAATACACCCCGAGATCCGACGGGATGCTGTCGAATCCGCATGTGTGCACGATACGGGCGCCACTTTCCCGGGCGGCTTGCTGGTGAGTGTCGATCATCTCTCTCATCCAGTGTACTTCCCCGGTGAGATCGCAGTAGTGGGTGCCGTGTCGAGCGCAGGCGGCCACCAGTTGGGAGCCGTATCGTGCGTAGGGGCCAACGGTGGTCAGGACCACACGTCCTTTCTGTACCAGCGCCTCCAGGGATTCCATATCGTGTGAATCGGCGATCAGAACGTCTATGTCCTCTGCGTCGATCTCGTCTTTGAGTTCATCCAGTTTGGATCGGTTGCGCCCGGCGAGACACCAGGTCAGATTGCCCGACCCGTAGTGGTCTGCCATAAACTCGCTGACGAGTTCACCGGTAAACCCGGTGGCGCCCCAGACAATGACGTCGTATTCCCGTTGCATGTCAATATCCACAGAAGACTGAGCGGTGATTTAACCGCGTCGAAGCCTTCGGGGGAAGCGCGTCTGGCTGGTTAAGGAGGGAGATCCCTCAGCCGTTGTATGCGAGTGTCAGTCTCAGGCTTTGCAGACGATCGCTCTTCACGGCGGCATCGATCTTGAGGTCTTCGATTTCCGTTTCCAGTTGCCCCTGCTCCTGGGCGAGTGTCTTGGTTTCATCGAGCAGATCACGCCGCTGGAGGCTTGTCAGATTGCCTTCGATGAGCAGGTTTTCCGCGTCGGAGAGTTCTTTTTCGACGTTGGTGAGACGCCGTTGTTTCAGGATGATCTGACTTTCAAGCGAACGGATTTCAGCCTGGGCGAGGTAGAGCTGGCGCCCATCCTGATATGCTTCGAAAAATGCATGGTGGAGGTATTCAGGGCACACGTTGCCGTAGCTGCCGCCGCGCTCACCCACGGTAAAGCCGTTCTGCGGTGTGCAGAACTGTTCTACACCTTCGTTCCAGCCCGCCAGGTATACCTCTCGATCCGGGGTTATACCGTGTTTCACACAGGCGTTCTGATGACGCATGATTTGTGTGCTGTTCTTACCGGCGAGACCGTCCCGGTATCCGACCGATTGCCAGTCGCTTGCCAGACACTGGCTCTGGCTCATGCTGGAACACCCGCTGAGGACCACAGTCCCGACAAGTGTTAGCGTCAAAAGTACCCGGCGCATCGAAACCTCCGTTTTTGAGCGCAACGTCACCCTTCACAATAGGCGAATGAGCCGCCGGGGAATGCCGCTCTCGTCACAATCCTGACATGCCGTGGTATCGTGGTTGCCGATCCTTTTCAGGGGAGAGGTATGAGCATGAAAGGCAGGATTCCCGTAATTCTTATCCCAGCCGCTATCTCGGCATTATTTTCGATTGGCGCGCTTGCCGGACAGGTGGATGACGACCGGGTTCTCAAGGAGAGTGCTGAGGGCCGGAACTGGTTCCTGAAAGGCGGTGACTTTACCGGTCAGCATTACTCGCCTCAGACACGGATAGACGATGAAAACGTCTCCAGTCTTGGACTTGCATGGAGTGCCAATGTGGCACTGCCGGATGGCGTATCGGGCACACCAATTGTCGTTGATGGTGTGATCTACCTGTCGGGCGCCTATTCTGTTGTGCTTGCTGTCGATGCTGCGACGGGCGAGGTGCTCTGGACGTACGATCCCGAAGTACGGAGCGCTTTTGCCGATACCCCCATGCTGTCCTGGCCGGCGAGGGTTAACCGTGGTGTGGCTGTCTGGGACGGTAAGGTCTATCTCTCGACAGCGGATTGCAGGCTGGTCGCCGTGGACGCGAAGTCGGGGGAGAAAGTCTGGTCTGAGCAGACGTGCGATACGGCCGGAGGCTACTTCATAACAGACTCACCGTATGTCGGCGGTGGCAAGGTGTTCCTCGGGAACGCCGGTTCAGAATCTCAGATGAAGGGGCGTGGGTATGTATCTGCGTACGACGCGGAAAAAGGTGAAATGCTGTGGCGTTTCTACATCACTCCCAGCCACAAGCCTGAAGAGAACGATACGGAAGCGCTCAAAATGGCGGCTAAAACCTGGTCAGTCAAAACGCTCGAGGAGCACGGAGGGGGCGGCCACAGCTGGAACGAGATGACCTACGATCCCGGGTCGAACCAGCTCTTTTTCGGAACCTCCGGATCGTATCCATATGTCCATTCCGAACGCAGCCCGGTCGGAGGGGACAACCTGTTTCTGTCTTCCATCGTTGCGGTGGATGCAGATAGTGGTGAATACCGCTGGCACTACCAGACCGTCGACAAAGACAGCTGGGATTACAACGCCACGATGAACATCACGCTCGCCGATGTGAGGATCCGGGACCGTGACAGGGAAGTGCTGCTGACAGCACCAAAAAACGGTTTCCACTACACGCTGGACCGTCACACCGGAGAATTACTCGCAGTAGGGAAGTACGCAAAAACGAACTGGGCTTCCGATATCGACCTCGAAACCGGAAAACCCATTTACGACCCGGCTGGTGAATACTGGAATCTGGAGAAAGGCGAAAATGCATACGTCTGGCCCAACATGTGGGGTGCCCACAACTGGCATCCGATGGCTTACCATCCCGGTACAAATCTCTCCTATATACCAGTGATCGACGCCCCGGCTTTAGTTTCAGGCGACGGGGATGGCGAAGATGTTGTGATGTTGACCGAGGTGGACGGAAAGCCTCATTCACCCGGGAAGCTGGTAGCGATGGATGTCAGAACCGGGCAGGTCCGCTGGAGTGTCGATCACAAACTTCCGTTCAATGGCGGGCTTTTGACCACTGCAGGCAACCTCGTCTTCCAGGGACTCGCTGACGGACGTTTCCTGGCTTATACCGCCGATACGGGGGAGGTACTCTGGTCTGTGCAGACCGGCTCAGCGATTAACGCGGCACCTGTTTCTTATGCGGTGGATGACGTCCAGTACGTGCTTGTTCCGGTTGGTGCGGGGGGTGGCTTGCAGTTCAAATATCCTGAGATGCACTCGAGCAAAGCGCTGAAAGGACCAACGCGTCTGATGGCTTTTGCGCTCGAAGGAGACGCACCGCTCCCGAAAGACGTTCAGGAGCTTCCACCTCTGCCTGAGCAGCCGGAACTCGAAGCGGACCCGGAGACTATTGCTCACGGTGAAGCGTTGTACGGTGGGTACTGCGAAAGTTGCCACGGCAGTAAAGCCATCGCCCGATTTGGTGGCACGGTGCCGGATCTGCGCTGGTCTTCCATGGCGACGTTTGCAACATGGGATGCCATCGTCATTGGTGGTGCCAGAGCCCCCAATGGCATGCCAGCGGTTGAGATCTCTGCGGAGGACTCTCAAGCCATTCGCGGCTATGTGCTTTCCCGATCCAGAGCTCTGCGGGCCGTTATGGGGCGCTGAATTCAGACATACTTTTGCTTCCCGCAGCGGCATGAGCGGGAGCCGGTGCTGACAAGGTGAGGGTGGGCCAGGTTCCTGGCTCCGCGCGGGATTTTATCTACTCAGACGGTTACGCAACGTGATCCGTGTCGCCATTTGCAGCGCGGGCTCGGTCTATGATTCACCGATGTTGAGTGTGAATACTCCGTTTAATTCCCATCTGATCGAAGTCCCGGTACGGGGGCTGCGGCCGGGCATGTTTGTCGTGGAACTGGATCGTCCGTGGCTGGAAACGCCTTTTGCGATGCAGGGGTTTCTCATTCGTGACGACAGTGATGTGGACTATGTCGCCAAGCATTGTGACTACGTTTATATCGACCCGCAGCGCAAGGTCTCGCCGGATAAACTCCCGAAAAGAAAAGGGCGCGCGCGCAAACCTGACAAAGTACCACCGCCAAAACGTGACAAAGTACCACTGAAAGTAGAGTTCGATCGTGTGAAGGACGATTTTTCGTCCGCCACGAATGTGATGGAAGGGGTATTCAAACGAATGCGTACCCACCGCGAGGTGGATTTGCCGTCGCTACGGTCAGCGATCGACCCACTGATTGACAGCGTGCTGCGAAATCGGGAAGCGCTTGCTGTGCTGGTGAGGTTGAAACGTAAGGATGACTACCTCTACAACCATTCCATAGCCACGTCGGTATGGGCGGCCATTCTCGGGCGCCACCTGGGGATGGAGAAAGCTGCATTGCAGCAGCTCGCGTTAGGCACCTCCATCATGGATGTTGGTATGTCGGACGTGTCGAGGGAACTACTCGAAAAACCCTCTGAGCTGTCTTCTGAACAGCTCGCGCAGGTAAAAAAACATGTTGCTGCCGGGGTGAAAATGGTCAGGGAATCGGGAGAAGTCTCGGACAAAGTTCTCAATATCATCGCTTGCCATCATGAACGGCATGACGGGTCAGGTTATCCACAAGGGTTGGCCGGTAACGCAATCCCGGCAATGGCACGCATTGCAGGTCTGGTCGATACGTACGATGCAATGCTGACACCGCGTCCCTATTCACACCCACGCAGCTCGTTCAATGCCATTCAGGAACTGGTGGATAGCACAGACGTTCTATTTCAGGGTTCTCTGGTCGAGCATTTTGTACAGGCGATTGGCATGTTTCCGACGGGCTGTGTAGTAGAACTCAATAACGGTGAGGTGGGTGTCGTGATCACACAGAACCAGACACGGCGCTTACGTCCGAAGGTGGTTGTGATTCTCGACCGGGAAAAGCGCAAGCATGCCTCGATGCAGGTCATTGATCTGGCCAAGTACAGTGAGCCGGACAACGGACCCTCGTCACTGTGGATCGTTAAGGAACTCGAAGCGGGAGCGTACGGAATCAATCCCGATGAATACTTCCTCTGATCCGGTGCAGGCTTGTAGTGGCTCAACCGGGGACACTTGCGGGGTCATTCGTCTGTCAAATCTCGACTCGGTGGTTGCCAAGCTCGGTGAATTGAGTTTTGAGTTATATCTGGAGGAGTTCGAGCGTCGCCTGAAGCAGGTGCTGAGGTCCGCTGACAGCTACACGAAAATTCCTCCGAACAAGTACCGTGTGGAACTATACGAAATCACCGAAAGCAGTCTGGTGGAACTGGCTGTCGCCAAGTTAGTGCGTGAACTTGAGAAACCGGTCGAGATCATCGGTGATCGCCTCAGGTTTGAGTTCAACATGGGCTTTGCAATCCCCGGGTTGGGTGTCAGCAACAAAGCGACAATGCGTGCTGCTGAATCGTCGCTGAAATCCGCGGTTCGGGCGCAGAAGACGTATGTGATCGGAGGCGCAGAAGGAAACGACAAGGCGGAGATTGATCCACATCTTCTGCCGAGGTTGGAACAGGCGCTGGAAACCGGCGAGTTGGTCCTTCACTACCAGGCCAAGGTGGATGCAGCTTACCAGCGGCTGGTGGGTGCGGAAGGTCTCGTGCGCTGGAATCATCCGGAAGAGAAGCGTGTCATCCCCCCAGGCGAGTTCATCGAGGTGGTCGAGAACTCGGACCTCGTCAGGCCCATGACCGAGTACCTGATTCGTGCTGGCATAGCGCGTTGTGTGGAGTGGGCAGCACCGCTTTCTGTGGCGGTCAATATCGCGCCGAAAGTACTTGAAACCGACCAGCTCTTCCCGGTGGTTGCGGATGCATTGAACTTCTATGGATTGGAGGCCTCGCGGCTCATTCTCGAAATTACCGAGCGCGGTGAGTTGCCGGTTCAATCACTCGCCCAGCTCGAAACGTTACGTGAGCTGGGTGTCAAGATATCCATCGATGACTTCGGTACGGGCCAGTGTTCGCTCTCCTATTTTCGCGACCTGCCTGCAGATCAGGTCAAAATCGACTCGTCATTTGTCATGGCTATGAATACATCGCATAAAGACAGGTCGATCGTACGGGGATGTATTGACCTTGCTCATCATTGCAACATGGAAGTTGTTGCAGAAGGCGTGGAAGACGAGCAGGCAGCTCTCGACCTGAAAGAAATGGGCTGTGACGTGCTGCAGGGTTATTGGATTGGCAAGCCAATGTCTTTTACAGCATTCGAGCAGGAATACCTGAGAGGTTTGTCCGGACAGGAAGAACCCAGTCTGTTTGCCTCGCTGCTGGACTGACCCGCTGTATTCCGCGCGTCAGACCGGGGTTTTCGTTACATGAATCGGGCCTGGCCTAGCGTGCGTCAGCGCTCGCTCCCGTCTGCTCAGCTTCTTTGGCTCTCGCCTCAGCCCGGCGTTTGGTCAATTCGTACATCTCACGAATGTCCAGACCGCCATCCTGGTTGGTGTCGACAGCTTTGAAACCCTGAACCAGCTGCTTTTTCACCTCTTTGGGCAATTCCTGCCAGCTGAGTTTGCCATCGATGTTCTGGTCCAGAAAGCCAACGTATTGAGTCGTCCGGGCCAGCAACTTGTCGTGGGTCGGGGCTTCGGTTGTCTCATTGACGTTGGTATAGCTGAACGCACCGTAGAGCATTTCGTCCCAGCTCTGCAGGCCCCATGGGACCTCGCGTTCCGGGTTTGGGTTACCGGGATTGGCCGCTGAATTGTCATACCAGGTGGTATGGACCAGACGCGTACCGGCCGGGATCTCTTTGGGTGTGACAAATTCGTAGGTGCGTTGCCAGTTGAAGTCGTAGTTCGGCACACTCAGGATGACTTCTGTGCTGCCATCAGGTCGCCAGAGTTCAAATTTCGAGGCCACACCGCGATAGTGCGCGTGGGGCACCAGGTCGTGCAGTACGGCGTCCTGGTCGAACTCGTAGTAGGCAACTTCCGCATGCCTGGCTTCATTCGGCGGGATCTTGATCATGGGGTTCACGACCACATCCTGCCGGTAAAAAGTCTCGGGTACTTCCTCATGGAAATACAGGCCAATTCGTGACCGGTCGACCGTCTCCCGCCCGACGGGGGTGTAATGCATCTGGAAAAGATAGTCACCGCCTGGTGGGATGAATACACCTGTCCCTTCGGGGAAGGTGTGGGACTCATTACCAGGCGCATAGCCGATGATGTAGTTGTCGAAGACGCCTGCGTTACGCCGCATCTCGGTTGCATCTTCATCGATGGTCCCGGCCAGGATGTGATGAACCACCTCGCGGTCGCCTGCGGCAACGGTGGCCGCTTTCAGCCACACGCCTTGCTTCATCGGATTAGGGATGGTCGGAAACTGGTAGTCCACAACGCCGCTTGCCGGAACTGTATATTCAGGAATGTCGAGAATCAGGTCAGGTTCACCCAACGGCCACACGACCGCGGCATTTTGTATCTCAGCCAGCGGATCGGCGCCGTCACCGCGCGGTGCACCCGCTTCAATCCAGTGCACGAGCGTCTGGAGTTGTTCGGTGGACAGTGAGATGTCGTTTTTCCACACACCGATATGCGGGTCGGCATGCCATGGCGGCATGCGTTTGGTTCGCAGCACTTCCCGTATCATCGGCGCAAAGCCGCGGATCATGTTGTAGTCGGTCATCGCCCAGGGACCGAGGCCACCCTCAACATGGCAGACAACACATTTCTCTTTGAAGATCGGTGCGATGTCCCTGGCGTAGCTGATCTGTGAATGGTCGCCGTCCTGTTGCGGAAAATTGACGGCACACTTTTGTGGCACCTGGCTTTGAGGCACTTCAGCTCCGGCCAACATGGCCGTTAGAGCGGCATCAGTACCGGCAATTGATCCGCGGTATCTGAGCGTCCAGGTCGCCGGGTCCGCGATCAGGACCTCACCTGCCTGGGCCAGATCCAGGGATTCACCGATAATCTGGGTTTCGTCATCGAGAACCGGGATGTCACTACCGAGCGCGTTCATCTTTGCAGCAATGGATGAACGCTGATCTTCCAACGTGCTGTTCAGCATGAAAAAGCGGATACCCTGTGCTGCGTATTTTTCCTTGAGCGCGTTGATGCCGGCTGAGTCTTCTTCCAGCGTCACACAGGCATTGCTCTGTGCCATGAAAACCACTGCCGGAGCAGCCTTG
>JANQFF010000108.1 GCA_028277965.1 Pseudomonadales bacterium | reverse complement strand
TCACCGGTCGAAACGAAGTCGTACCCCAGCGCTTCTGCCTGCTGAGCGTTCTGCGCAACAGAATCGACCCGTGACAGACCAATACCCAGTTCGATCTTACTCATGAAAGGCCCCTACCAGGTGTCCACGTGCATGACGGACTCGACAGGCGGCCGGTAGGCAGGTTTGAAATCCGTTCCTTTGGTGTAAGCAATTGGTATGAGTGCTACCTGCATGAAGTCGTCGTAGGGAATGCCGATGAGATCGGCGATTTCCTTTTCGTGAAAAAGATGCAGCGTTGTCCAGGCTGTCCCGAGTCCACGGGCGCGTGCAGCCAGCATGAAATTCCAGGCAGCCGGGATGATGGATCCGAGCGTACCCGTCTGAGCGATGATGTTGGCCCCGGCTTCGTTGTCCGTCCGACCGGCGATGCAGGGAATGAAGAGGACCGGTGCCCGGCTCATGTTCTCGGCGAGATAGTCGGCTGAGGATGCTGAACGTGTCTGGCTATCTGTCAGGCTTTTGTCCTCGCTGTCCATGTGCAGCTTGTGAATGGCAACAGGCATCTCGCGGTAAACCGAAAAAGCCTGGTTGTAGAGCTCACCAATCCGCTGGCGTTTGGCCTCATCTGTCACAAAGACAAATTGCCAGCCCTGGGCGTTTGAGCCTGTAGGTGCTTGTACCGCGTATTCCATACATTCTTTGATGACGTCCATGCTCACCGGCCGGTCGAAGTCGAGCCGTTTACGGACCGCGCGCGTGGTGCTTAAAAGCTCATCGTTGGTGAGCCCGAGTTGTTCGTGTGCCAAATGTCTTCTCCCAGATTCCTGGTGCCAACTGTAGCGGGTGTGGTTGGGGTTTAACAACGTGTACGCTTGCCGGGAAAGGAGAGCGAAATGAAGCAGCCGAACGTCTTGTTCATCATTACCGATCAGCAGCGTGCCGATCACGTGGGTTTCATGGGGAATGGCGTCGTCAGAACCCCGAACCTGGATCGACTGGCCACAGGTGGCCTGGTGTTTGAGAACACCTGGGTCAGCAATCCAGTCTGTATGCCGAATCGCTGTTCGATCATGACCGGGCGCATGCCCACCGCGCACGGGGTGATCTTCAACGACCGCACACTTGATTGGAGTGCCAGCACGTTTGTTCGCAGGTTCCGTGAAACGGGATACAAAACGGGTCTCATCGGCAAGTCCCACCTGCAGCATGGGATGAGCAAAAACTCGGTGGTGCCGTTCCGGGGGCAGGGGGTTGCGCGGTATCCCTATCCCGAGGGGTGGGATCAACTCGAAGACTTCGAACGGTACATAGAGGGTGTGCCCCAGATGCCGGAGGACTTCTACGGGTTTGAGCATGTTGAATTGTCCATTGATCACGGGGCGCGTGCGTCCGGGCATCATCTGCAGTGGGCGCTTGGCAACGGGGCGGATATCGGGCAACTGCTTGTTGAGTACGGACCGGATGCACCGGGTCAGCACCGCTCAGAACACTGGTGGCAGATCTATCAGCCGCCTTATGGACCGGAACACCACTCTACGTCGTTTGTAACCGAACGGACCATCCAGTTCATCGAAAATGCGGGAGATAACCCCTGGTTCACCTGGTGTTCGTTCCCGGATCCGCATCATCCTCTGACACCGCCGGGTGAGTGGTTCCACCGGCACAACCCGGCGGACATGGTCCTGCCGGAATCACGACACGACCGCCTCGAGGATGCGCCGGAACACCTGAGACTATTCAGCCAGGTCCACCCCAAAGATCAGCGTGACTGGGTAACGCCCTGTGGTTATGGAAACGACGAGCTGTTGCGGGAGGCGATCGCCGCGACGTATGGGATGGTCGAAATGATCGACGACGGTGTGGGCCGTATCCTTCGATCCCTGGAGGAGAGCGGCCAGAGCGACAACACCATCATCGTCTTTACCAGCGATCACGGTGACATGATGGGAGACCACAGTCTCTTCCTGAAAGGTTTCATGCACTACCGGGGAACCCTGCAGGTCCCGCTGATTATTTCACAGCCGGGAGTGAATCCGGGTCGTACCAATGCACTGGCGAGCAGTATCGATCTTGGCCCAACGCTGATGGATATGGTTGGCATCGATCCCTACGACGGAATACAGGGACACTCTCTGAAGCCGATTCTGGAAGATACCACCGGGGACGTGCGCGACCGTGTGCTCATTGAAGACGATATAGCGACTGTCACATCGAAACTCACACCCATACCTGCAAAGACGCGAACGCTCGTCACAAAAACGCATAGCTATACCCGCAACAGCAAAGGGGAGGAACAGCTCTTCGATCTCGCGCGGGATCCGGATGAGATGACGGATCTCAAAATAGCGGAGCCGGCCATCCGTGCGGCTATGATCGAGCAGTTGGCTGACGCCCTGATCGACGCGGACGATGCCGCGCGCGGTGCGCCGGCAACTGGATAACCCCTGGTCGCTGAAAGTCTATCTAATCACTGTAGGAGCGGCTTCAGCCGCGATTCTTCAATAAGAAATACGTTCGCGGCATCCCTGCCGGATCTGCTTCAGTGCGTTCGGGCCACGGGGTCCGCATCACCGCGAATCGCCGGTAGGCGCTTCGCTGCGGACCCGCGCGACGTATACGTCACGCCTTTAGCCGCGATTTCTTTGTACCCGTCAGACCGACTCATCCGCACAATCTTTCCGCCTTCCCTCTGTTCCAACAGCAGCAGGATTGAGCCGTCGTAGTCGACCTCAACGTCCCGGATCCGCGTGAAATCGGACAGCAGGATCTCCTCGTGCTGCAGCTCACCGTCGCGGATAACGAAACGATAGAGTTCTGTCGCTTTGAGGGAGCCGACGATGAACTGATCCTGCCACTCGGGGAACTGTCCACCATCGTAAATCACAAAGCTGGAGACGGCAGGTGAGGGTGTGAGATCGACAACCGGCTGTTCGATGTCCTCGAGGTCGAATTCGATGCCCAGAATCTTGCCGTAGTCGACTTTGGTCCCATCGTAGTTCACGCCTTTCGAGTAGAGTGGCCAGCCGAAGTTCCGTCCGGGTCGCAACCAGTTCACTTCATCACCACCCCGTGGGCCCATCTCGGTACCCCAGAGTTGACCTGTTGGTGCGTGGAACTCGAGTCCCTGCGGGCTGCGATGGCCATAGGTCCAGACTGATTTCATGGCGCCGGGGGTATCAACAAACGGATTGTCGACGGGAATGTCGCCATTTTCGTGAAGCCGGTGGATTTTGCCGTAGGGTTTCGCGAGTTCCTGCGGACCGTCGTAGTTGCTCAACCCTTTGATGCCAACGCTGACAAACACAAAACCTTCAGGATCGAATGCGATGCGTCCTCCCGCGCCCGTCTCCGGAGAGACTGTGTAGAACTCCTGCGGTACCTCCCAGATGGTTTCCTCATCCACCCATTCTCCATCGCGGATCCGCCCGCGGATGAGCTTGTTCATCGAGGCTGGCATGAAGTTCTCTTCGTAAGCGGGGCAGTCCCGGCAACGGTCTGCAAAATGCAAGTAGATCCAGCCGTTGTCTTCGTAGTTCGGATGGAGCGCAACGTCCAGCATCCAGCCAAGGCCGTATTCGACGCCCAGGGCGTTAAAACCGTCGTCGTATGTCTCAGGCGTCCCTGTAATGAGGTCCGACTGGTCACCAGCGGGGGAAATGATGGTCATGCCGCGCACTTTCTCTGTGAGGAGAATGTTTCCGTCAGGCATGGGTTCAATGGAGAAGGGCAGGTGGTGCAGGTCTTCGGCGACAATTTCCAGTTGAAACGTAACGAGTTCCGACTCTATGGGACCTACCGGTATTTCAAACGGGGCGTCCATTCTGAAATCAGTGAAGTTACGGTTGACGCGTTTCTCGGCGATGAGAATGGCCATACTCTGTATCTGGGCTTCATCGAACGTTGCGTTCCATCCCGGCATACCCTGGGTTGGGAAACCTTCCGCAATGCTGATGCTGATCTCGTCGATACTGGTGCCGTGTTTGAGTTCAGCGCCGACCAGCGGTGGGCCCAGCGCGTTGCCTTCCATCTGTTCGCCGTGGCACGTGGCACAGTTCTCCTGATAGACCGCGACGAAAGAGTCCTGGCCTGTGTAGTAGTCGACAGCAAAGTAGATGACGATGAAGGTGGCGACAATACTGCCGACGACCCACAGGACAACTTTCAACCATGTGCTCATGTGATCTCCCATTTACCGATTTCGGCGACGCTTTTCCGATACCCCTTCAGGCAGTACGCGAAAAGAAGGACCGCTGCTGGATAAAAAATGGCGTTGGCGGTTGCGATGGAATAGTGCAGCAGGCTGTCGTCCTGGTAGAGAAAGTCAGTGAACGCCGCAAGGATGCTCGTACCGACCGCCATGCCGAATATATTGGTGACGAAAATGTAGATGGCGGTGGTCTGTCCACGCATCTGGTTGGGTGTGATGGGTTGGAAAGAGGCGGCCATCACCCCGAGATAAGCGCCTCCGAACATTGTAGCCGGAAACAACATCAGGAGTGTCAGGTTCTTGTCGCCCATCAACGGAGCGGCTACTGCCGGTACGATTGTGATGATAGATGAATACATGATGGCGCGAACGTAAGAGTCGTTGTGACCGCGTCGTGCCAGCCAGTTGGAGATCCACGGCCCGAGCATGACACCCAGCGAGCCGGCAACCAGGATGATTGTGCCGAAACTGCCGCCCGCTTCGGCTTTGCTGACACCGTAAGTGCGAACGAAGAACTCGGGATACCACGCGGCGCTGCCGTAACCGGCCATCGCGAGCATCGACGAACCCATGAACAGTGCCAGGTAGGTTCGCTTCCGCTCCCAGAGAAATCGTGCCACTGTGCTGATGGGTAGATGAGTGCTGCCGTCTTTGTTGGTGGCGACGTCTTTGCGGGTGGGCTCGGTTAACGAAGTGATCAGGAACGCCAGCAATACCCCGGGCAGTCCGACTGTCATCAGAACCATCTGCCAGGGCTGAATGGCACCAACGACCGGGAGCTCAATGGCACCTATTTCCGTGTAGAAGTCGATCAGGAATCCGCCGAGGATGAGAGCAAAAGCACCGCCCACCTTCACCGCCGACTTGTAGAACGCCATGGCGTAACCAAAGTGCTGGGCTTTGTAGCTGTCCGTGATGATGGAATAGGCCGGTGGGGCCAGACCTGCTTCCCCGGCACCAACCGCCATGCGTGCCGCGAACAACTGCCAGAAATTGCGGGCTAATCCGCATGCACAGGTGGCCAGGCTCCAGAAGAAGACGCTTGCCGCAATCACCCATTTGCGCGGATACCGATCAGCCAGGCGCCCAAGCGGCAGTCCGGCAAACGTGTACAGCAATGCAAACGCTGCACCCTGCAACAGGCTGTATTGAAAGTCGGTGATACCGAACTGGTCGCGGATCGGCCCGACGAGGAGCGCCAGGATCTGGCGATCGACAAAACTGAGGACATAAGCGAGGAATAGCAGGATGAGCGCGTAGTTGGCCGCTGAGAGGGAGGGGTAAGCTCGCTCGGCTTGAAGGCTCTCTACGGTTGATTCTGCCAACTGCTCGTCCTACTTAGTCATGAATCGCGGCTAAAGCCGCTCCTACAAAGCGATAGTACAGGGCGATCTTACTACCTCTGTAGGAGCGGCTTTAGCCGCGATACTACAAGGGCGATCTTACTACCTCTGTAGGAGCGGCTTTAGCCGCGATTGCTATTTAATGGCGTCCCACCGGCATGGCAGGTTCAACGGACCCCTGAACGCCCAGCCTCCAAACTTCACCTCGTCAGTAATCTGTGGGTTCTGGAAACGCTCAAAAAACTGCGGCAGCGCAATATCCGCAATCATCGTGCGGGATGCCCAGGCGCCCGCGCAGTAGTGCGGGCCCGCACCGAAACTGAGTGACTTGCCGATGTCCCGTGTCACGTCAAAAACATCAGGGTTGTCGAATACGTCATCGTCCCGGTTGGCGGAGCTGAACATGAAGAACACCCTGTCTTCTGGCTCGAAGGTGACACCCTCATAGGTGAACGCTTTAGCGATGCGCCTGGGTGACATCCCAATGGGGGATATCCAGCGGGCATACTCCTCAAATGCGTTTAACCAGCTGGCTTCGCCGCTTCTGATGAGTTCCAGCTGGTCCGGGTGAGTGAGAAGAGCCCAGATGGCGCCTGCAATCGCGTCGCGCGGCTCGTTCTGACCACCGGATATGGACAGTTTGATGTTGGCGCGGATCTGCTCTTCGGTCATGCCTGCCCGGAGTTGGGTGGCAAGCAGTGACGCGTCATCATCAGCGAGCGGTAGTTTGAGTGCCTGGTCAATATGTGTATCAATGCTCGCGGTGCAGTTGTGGCAGTTGGCTTCGACGTCAGGATCACCCGTGTAGTTGGCACAGCCGTCGATCATGCCCTGGCTCACCCGATTGAGTTCATCCACCGCCATGTTCGGCAGGCCGATGATGGCGCGTAGACACTCACCTGACACGGGCATGGCAAAAGACCAGAAAAGGTCCGACTCCTGATCGTTTGCGAGGCCGTCGATGATTCCTCGTGTAATCGCGTCGAACTGCCGATGCCAGACATTTTTGACGGTCTGCGGGGACATGCTCGGATAGATCGCCCGGCGTTCGTCCATGTGGGCTTTGCCGTCCTTACGCATGAGGTTTTCCCCCATGAGCACGGTCATCAGCCCCTCGGGTTGCCAGGACGAGAAGACTTTCGTGTTTTTCTCGTTAGCCGAAACATCCGCATGGCGGTTGATGAGGGTGGCTCCCAGCTGAGGAACGAAGCAGATTGGAGCGTTCGCCCGCATATCTGCAAAGACCGGGTATGGATCCTGCCAGAAAGACTCAACGTCGATGTCGTAAACGGGAGCGTCGGACATGAGTCGTAAACTATCAGGGGTTCGCACTTCACGCCAATTCTGTGCAGAATTGAGGGCTGCATAAAAAAACTGGGGGACTACATGAATTTCGAGTTCAGCGATGAGCAGAACCTGCTGCGCGATCAGGCTCGCGGGTATTTGACTGATAATTGTCCACCGGCCGTGGTGCGCCGGGTGTTGGAGGGTGATGAGCTTTATGCTGAAGACCTCTGGAAGGGCATTGCCGAGATGGGCTGGACAGCCACAGTCATTCCGGAAGAGTACGGCGGGCTTGGGCTTTCTTACCTGGAACTGGTGGTCATCGCTGAAGAGCTTGGACGGGCATGTGCACCGGTACCATTCGGGTCATCTGTGTATCTCGCAACCGAAGCCATCCTCGCAGCGGGTAGTGACGCCCAGAAAGAAGAGTGGTTACCGAAGCTTGCAGCGGGCGAAGCGATAGGCGCGTTTGCTTATTCGGAAGGAGGAGGTCAGGCGAGCGCTGCCAGTCTTTCGACGACGGTCAGTGGCGGGAAGATTTCCGGAAGCAAGGCTGTGGTCGCGGACGCGGAAATTTCCCAATTGATGATTGTGGCCGCAAAAGCTGACAGCGGAGACGGTTGTTCCCTCTATCTCGTCCCGGTTGGCGATGGCGTTTCCTGCAACCACGTCAACACGTTGGATCCGGCGACCAATCATGCCGATGTCACCTTTGATGGTGCGGCGGCTGAGCTTCTGGGTGCTGAAGGCCAGGGCTGGGGGCTCCTCGAGAAGCTTCTCGACAGGGCGGCCGTTCTGTATGCATGGGAGCAACTTGGCGGCGCGGAAAGTTGCCTCGAAATGGCCAAAGAATATGCCATGGGTCGTTACGCGTTTGGTCGCCCAATCGCCTCTTACCAGGCAATCAAACACAAGCTCGCGGACATGTACGTGAAAAACACGTTGGCCCGTTCGAATGCGTATTACGGCGCCTGGGCTCTGAATACCGATTCAGACGATCTCGCGCTCGCTGCTGCCACGGCACGGGTTGGCAGCACGCAGGCGTACTACTACGCTTCGAAAGAAAACATTCAGACACATGGCGGCATGGGTTACACGTGGGAATTCGATTGCCAGTTCTACTACCGCCGCTCGAAAGTGCTTGCCGTTGCAATTGGCAGCGAGAGCGTGTGGCAGGACAAGTTGATTACCGCCTCAGACCAGGTTGCCGCGTAGAGCGTCGGGCATAGAGAACAGGAGAGAACAATGGATTTCGAAGATACAGCAGAAGAAACCGCATTCAGAGAAGAAGCCCGGGCCTGGCTAGAAGCCAACGCGCCGACAGAAGATGAACTGGCGGGTATGGACGGCATGGCCCGAGCAAAGTTCTGGCAGAAGCGCAAAGCTGACGCAGGCTGGGCTTGCATACGCTGGCCGGAAGAGTATGGCGGCCGCGGTGCCACCGCAATTGAGCAGGTCATCCTCGGCCAGGAAGAGTCCAAGGTCGACACACCGGATACAGGTGTATTTGGCATCGGGCAGGGTATGGCAGCCCCAACCTTGATGGCTTATGCCAACGATGAGGATCTCAAGCGCTTCATCCCTAGGCTTGCCAGTGGTGAAGACATCTGGTGCCAGCTCTTCTCAGAGCCCGCCGGTGGTTCAGACCTCGCGGCACTCAGGACCAAAGCTGAACGCGACGGTGACGACTGGATCATCAACGGTCAGAAGATCTGGACCTCGGGCGCCCACTATTCGGACTGGGGCATCCTCGTCGTTCGTACCGATCCAAACGTGCCGAAGCACAAAGGCCTCACTTACTTCTTCCTCGACATGAAAAGTCCGGGGATCGAAATCAAACCCATCAAGCAGATTTCAGGTGATGCCAACTTCAACGAGGTGTATTTCACCGATGTGCGGGTACCCGACAGTCAGCGCCTGGGTGAGATAGGTCAGGGCTGGCAGGTATCGCTGACGACGCTGATGAACGAACGCGCCAGCATCGGTGGCGGTGGCAGCGGTGCGAGGTTCAAAACCGTCAAGCAGCTCGCGGAGACTGTCGAGCTGAATGGCCGCCCGGCCATTGAGGACGCTGGTGTACGTGCGAAGCTTGCGGACTGGTATGTTCAGGAAGCGGGCCTCAAGCACACCATTTCCCGGACGCTGTCTGCCTTGTCCCGCGGAGCGACACCAGGACCGGAAAACTCTATCGGCAAACTGGTTGGCGCCAAAAAGTCTCAGGATATGGCGTCGTTTGCCATCGATCTGCTGCAGCAGCAGGGCATCGTGCGCGATCGTGAGCAGGATGAAGCGTTTGAGGCGCTGTTTCAGGACACCTACATGTCCGTCCCGGGTTTTCGCATTGCTGGTGGTACTGACGAGATCATGGCGAACATCATCGCCGAGCGGGTACTGGGTCTGCCCCAGGAGCCGCGGATGGACAAGGGTATCCCCTTTACAGAGGTACCCACTGGGTCCGGCGCATAGCGCCGGACGGGCGAGCAGCTGGCGGCGTGCTAGCCGCCAGCGTTGATGCGAGCCCTGGGGCTGACTTAATTCCTTTGCGTTGCGCCATGGACGGCGAGAATTTTCTCACATCCATCGCGGCTGAAGCCGCTCCTACAACGTATCTACCTCTGTAGGAGCGGCTTCAGCCGCGATCAATTCGTTGGGATGCCTGCTGTATGCAACGCATCCAGATAGCTTGCCCGGGCTTCATTGTCCTGGAGTGGCAACCGCTCCCGCACATCTGCAATTGTGAGTCCAGGCAGGAGGTTGTGGAGATCCTGTGCTGCTCTTTGCGCAGCTTCCAGATTACCCTGCCGGGCCAGACCCACAGCCAGTGATCTGTAACCCCCGGGGAAATAGGGGTTCATCACGAGACACTTTTCCGCCCAGCTGATCGCATCGGTATCCTGTCCTGCCAGAGCTGCGGAAAGTGCGAGGTGGCTGCACCAGGTCGCTAGAAAGTGGTCTCGCGGGCTGAGTGACAGGGCAAACTCCAGAGATTCCCGCGCGGAGTCATACTGACCCTGGACCCCGTAAGCCAGGCCCAGGACCGCGTGGTTTTCAGGATCGAAAAAGTCCAGTTCGCGTGCGCGGATGAAATAAAGCTCAGCGGCTTCGAGGTTTTTCGAGTAAAGCTGCACAAGACCCGCACACCTCACCACGGAAGGATCGTTGGGATCGAGATGCTGCGCAT
Source organism: Pseudomonadales bacterium (assembly GCA_028277965.1). Classification (GTDB taxonomy): domain Bacteria; phylum Pseudomonadota; class Gammaproteobacteria; order Pseudomonadales; family Azotimanducaceae; genus UBA4421. Next base: position 10,609 of record JANQFF010000108.1, on the reverse strand, counting down.
CCTGGATGTGTCTTCGGGCATCATCCAACGACATGTCCAGGCTGCGCCCCGACCACCCGTAAATACCCTCATAGATGTACGAGACTGCAATCATGCTATGAGCATCGGCAAAGTGCGGGTTGAGAGACACGGAGCGTTCGCCCAGGTCCCGGGCGGCGAGGATGTCAGCTTCGGAATAGCGGCTGACATGTTGTAGTGCCTTTATATAGAAGTCCCATGCGCTGCAGTCGGCATCCGGCAACGTCTGGACCCTGGCAAACTCGGCATTGACGACAGCAGACGTTATACGGGAGGTCACGGGACCGAGACTGCGGTCACTTTCGAAGATCTCTCCCCAGGTGACCTGGCGCTGGATCATGTCTTCGAGATACACCGAAAGACCGCCTGACTCTACCTTCCCTACATGTAACTGATAGCGAGTGCCCGGGGTTCCAGCGGGTGCGAGCTCGAACTTGTTCGACAAGGACAGCCGTGCAGTGAGCTCGTCTGTCACCTGCTGTACAGGTCCGGCAGATAGGATTAGTTGGGGAACCTGGCTGGGTTCAGATGTGTGCCCGCTTGTGAAAGGCTCACTTTCTCCAAAACGAAAGTGCGCGAGTAGTGTTGCTTTCAATTCCGCTACCGCACGTCGCTGGGCGACCAGCCAGAAGTGATAAGTCTCACAATCCGGCAGATCGAGATTGCTCATCAGTTCGCTTTCAACCAGTTCCTGGACCTGCCGGTTGCCAGGAATGGTCTCGAGTTCGCCGCGTTGCAGCGCTGCTACATCGATGTGCGTATCGGCGGGGTTGAATACGATCTTCTCCCGGTCGCTGATCAGGCGTTCGAGCCCTTCGTCGTTCAACAGGGGGCGCAGCCTGGAGAGGCTCCATCTCAGGGCTGCTTTGGGGTCTTCAGCGTCTGACCAGAAGAGACTGCACAGGTGATCACGCTGCTGGGGCCTGCCCGTCAGGATCAGGTAACCCAGGAGGGCCAGCGTCTTCCTGGACCTGGGAAGCTCCAGCGGGACGCGATCCCTGGATATGATGATTTGCCCGATCAGCTGAATTTCCAGCATGGATCTTTCCCGGCTACAACGGTTCTTCAACCGATTGTTCACACGATGCGTGGCTAATCTCGAATGACCTCAACAAAGGAGCGCAACCATGCGTGTGATGTCACTTTTATATGGTGTCGTATGCTATCTGATTTTCTTCGCAACGTTTCTCTATGCTATCGGGTTCATCGGCAACTTCGTAACACCGACCAGGTTAGACGGCGAGGGTTTGCTGACATTGTCCGGAGTGGGAATAAACGTCCTGCTGCTTGGCATCTTTGCTGTTCAGCACAGCGTCATGGCGAGACCCGCTTTCAAGCGATTCTGGACCCGGTTTGTCCCTGTCCCGGTTGAGCGCAGCACCTACGTCCTGCTCTCCAGTATTGCGTTGATTACTTTGTTTGCGTTCTGGCAGCCGATCGGGGTCACTATCTGGCAGGTGACGGACCCCACGGGGATGATGATTCTGTATGGCGGGTTTGCGTTTGGCTGGGCGCTGGTACTGCTCTCGACATTCCTCATCAACCATTTCGATCTCTTCGGGCTCCGTCAGGTCTGGCTCTACTTCCGGCAGAAGCCGTACAAAGAGGTGCCGTTCGTGACTCCCGGGCCGTACAAGCTCGTCAGGCATCCCCTGTATCTTGGCTGGCTGTTTGCGTTCTGGTGCACCCCGACGATGACGCTTGCGCACCTGCTGTTCGCCATCGCGACGACAGCCTATATCCTGATTGCCATCAGGCTGGAGGAGCGTGATCTCAAGAACGCGCTTGGGCAGGAGTACAGGGACTACTGTGAACAGGTGCCGATGATTCTGCCGTCCCTGACCGGCCGGCGAGCGGATCCTTCACCTGAAAGACACTAGGGCTTGAAAGACACTAGGGCCTGAAACCAGGGATCGGGGAGGTCTCAGCCGGTGAGATCTCCCACAACTTCCCAATAAGTCTTGAGCGCATCGATATGCGCCTGGGGTGAATCCAGTCCGTCGCCCTGGCCTCGCAACGCCATGGCGCGCATGGAGATGTAGTCCGCACCTTCATTTGCCCAGGCGGACGCCTCGGCGTGCCACTGGTCAGGTCCGGACTGGTAGTTGAGCAGAGCTTCGATTCCAAACTCCCCTGGGTTGCGATTGGCTTTGTCGAGCTCTTCGCGAACGAGCCCCAGCGCTTCGAGATTCTGTTGGTGGCCGCTGCCAAATATGAAGCCATCGCCGATTTGCGCGGCACGTCTGAAAGCGACGGGGTTAAATCCACCAAACCAGATGGGGATTTGTCTGCCGGGCAGGGGTTTCAGGCCTGCCCGGTCGATGCGGTGATAGTCACCTTTGTAGTCGAGCACAGGATCCACCCAGAGCTGGCGTAGCAGGTCGATCTGTTCCGGGAATCGGGGACCGCGTGTATCAAACGCCTCGTTCAGACTGTCGTATTCGACATAATTCCAGCCTGTCCCGACGCCAAGACGCAGGCGGCCACCTGACAGAATGTCGATTTCCGCGGTTTGTTTGGCGACAAGCGCGGTCTGGCGTTGCGGCAGAATGAGCACGCCAGTAACGAGTTCGACGCTTTTCGTGCAGGCGGCCAGGTAACCAAACAGGACAAACGGCTCGTGAAATGCGTCATGTTCTGTGTAAGGACCCCACAGTGCGGGTTCTCGGTTCTCATGTACCGCACCGAGCACATGGTCATAGGCGAGCAGGTGGGAATACCCCAGATCTTCCGCAGCCTGTGCCCAATCGCGTATGACAATTGGGTCGCTGCCTATTTCCTGATGAGGGAATACCGCCCCTATTTTCATGTCGTTCCTCCCTAAGGTGCCCTCTCAGAGACTGTTACATGTTCTATTTTTCGTCGCAAGGCATTACAGTGAATCGTTGAAGCCGAAGGGGGATAGGTGGAGTACTTTCCTAATTTCCCGCCGAGCCAGGGAATTGCCCCGGATGTATGGGCGGCGGAAAAAGAAGCCGAGGGATGGCATGGAGTCTGTGCCAGCGACCATCTGTGGGTTGGCAATACGCGGTACCCTCATGTTTTTGTCGCGGCAACCCAGATGGCGATGGCGACGGAGCGGGTACAGATCACCACCTCTTTCTGTAACAACCTCTTCAGATCCCCGGTGGAGTTTGCGCAAGCCGCACTGTCGCTCCAGTCGGCTTCGAACGGCCGCTTCGAAGCGGGTCTCGGCGCCGGGTGGGCGGAAGACGAGATTGTTGCGATGGGCGGTGTGTATCCGCCACCCGGAGAGCGTATATCGAAATACCTGGAGGCGCTTCAGGTTGCGAGGGCACTGATCCGAACCGGTCAATGCCAGTTCGAGGGAGAGTTCTACAACGTGGATATCAGTGGTGACCAGGTTCTGGCCGGCGTCACGGATACGCCACCGCCATTGGTGGCTTCCGCTGGTGGCCCGCGCGCGCTTCGTGAGTCAACGCCCCTCGTTGATCGTATCGAGGTCAAAGCCAGCGCCCGCTCCACGCGGGGTGGGTTCCTCGATTTCAGTGTTGTACCGTCGGTGACAGAAGAAGAGGTCAGAGGTAACGTGGACCGGGTGAAAGACCTGAGACCCGAGCTGCCGATTGGTGTGTTCCTGTTGGTTGGTGCTGGGACCACGCCGGCCGTCGATGGCCTCAAGCAGTCGTTTGGCAACGGGTACCTGGGCCGGTTTGTGGGTCACCCGGAGGAGGTCGCTGAAGCCCTGGAAGGGCTTGCCGCGATCGGCATAGAGAGGGTGCAATTGACCGAACTCGTTCCAGGTTCCGTCGGAGAACTGGCACCGTTGCTCGTTTCTTGAAATGAACACAACAAAAAGAAAATATGAGTCTCCGCGTCAACTTGCCCGCCAGGCAAGCATCCTGAAGACCACGCGGGAGATGCTTTCCGAGGTTGGCTACCACGCCACCACAATTCGCGGTCTGGCCAAAAAGGCGGGTGTGGCGCCTGGGACACTGTACAACCTTTACAACAGCAAAGATGAACTGGTGCTGGCAGCGGTTGAAGATCTGCTGTCAGACATATTTACAGAAGCCAATAAAGGTTCAGAACCGGGACTCGCGAGAATACTGACCCAGGGCCAGAAGCTGTCGGAAGCGACCGTGGCGAATCCGGAGTACGCGGAAGCCATGACACGCGCGCTCTTTGGTGTCGAACCGGATGACCCATTGACCGAGACGCTCTATGCACGCGGTATTCCGGAAATCGAACGTCAACTCGAGGTTGCGATGGAAACCGGGGAGATCAGGCCGGACGTGGATGTCGCAAATACTGCTATGCAGTTGCAGTCACATGCCTGGGGAATAATCATGGCATGGCTGATGGGGGTGGTTCCGCTGGATGAGCTGATACGCGAATCGATGCGCGCCAGGCTCGTGATCCTGGTTCAGATAGCGGCGGAGACTTCCAGGGAAGATCTGGAAAAACAGCTCGACGAGTTGTAGGAGGAAACATGGATATCGGTACGGCGGAGAAATGGGCTGACAAGTGTGCAAACGACGGTGAACTGATGATGGCAGCCCGGCACTGGACGGGTGGCTTGAAGCTGGGCATTGGTGACGCGGAACTCGCCATTCAGTTTGAGGATGGCTCGGTGAAGCCTGGACGAACGTCCAATCCGGATGGTGAGATCCATTATGACGGGTCCGAAGAAACGTGGACCGAGTTGTTAAAGGCTGAACCCAGACGTTTCTACAATGACCTGATGGCAAACGTCGCTCAACAGGGTGGTCTGCTGCGTGGCGGTGATCAGGTTGTGCACGCTCAGTACTACGCTGCCATCATGCGCGCGGTAGAGCTGTTGCGCCCTGAGGGCGAGCGTTATGGGGTCCGGGAGGCTGATGTCGGCACGCCGGGACGGATGGATACGCCGGTCGGCCGCTATGTGCACCTTGATTTCGATGGCTGCGATCACCGGGTTTATTTCGAGGAAGCCGGGCAGGGGATTCCGCTCCTGATGCAGCACACTGCGGGTTGTCACAGCAGTCAGTGGCGACACCTGTTCGAAGTACCGGAAATCACGGAACGGTTTCATCTGATTGCCTACGACCTGCCGTACCACGGCAAGTCAGTACCCCCTGTAGAGAAAGAATGGTGGGCTGAGAGCTATAACCTGAAAGGTGAATTCCTGCGTTCGGTGCCTATCAAACTCTGCGAGGCGCTCGGCCTCGAGGATCCTGTGTTCATGGGTTGTTCGGTAGGGGGGCTGATGGCGCTGGACCTGGCCCACAAACATCCGGACGTATTCCGTGCGGTGATTTCGGTTGAGGGTGCGCTCAATATCGGGGGCAGCCTGGAAGAGCTGGGGGAGCTCTGGCATCCACAGATTAATAACGAATACAAAGCCCGCCTGATGGATGGACTGATGTCCCCCACGTCTCCAAAAGCGTACCGTAAAGAGACGAGCTTCGTTTACGCCAGCGGCTGGCCGCCGGTGTTCATCGGGGACCTTTACTACTATGTCGAAGATTTTGATCTGCGTTCATCTGCTGGTGAGATCGACACCAACCGCTGCGGTGTGCACATCCTCTCGGGTGAATATGACTACAGCGGCACTTCGGAACTCGGCAAAGAAGCGCACGAGGCGATTGCCGGTTCAACCTGGGTGGAAATGGAAGGTGTGGGGCACTTTCCGATGTCGGAGAACCCGGAAGCATTTATACGGTACCTCTTGCCTATACTTGATCAAATCTGATCGATATCGCGGCTGAAAGAATCCAGCTACCTCTGTAGGAGCGGCTTTAGCCGCGATTCCTAAAGTGGTGACATTGGTGCCAGGCACCTCGTAACCACTTTCGATAACAGAATTCGGGCCAAAAGTGGTGACGAGGTGCCTGGCACCAATGTCACCACTTTTCTAAAGCGTCAGCCAACCACCGTCACACGGCAAATAAGCCCCCGTCACAAAGCTGCTCATGTCCGATGCCAGGAAAAGTGCCGCTTTCCCCTGCTCGATCGGGTCCGCCCAGCGGCCTGCCGGAAGGCGCGCAATGCGATCGGCCACGGTGTCGCTCAACGGATTGCCCGTATCGATTGGAGCCTGCCCGCCGGTTTTGGGTGGTTCGCCTCCCTGCACCCAGGTGGGCCCAGGGGCCAGAGCGTTGACGTTGATATTGTGTGGCGCCAGTTCCAGAGCCAGCGCCTTGGTGATCTGAGCGACAGCCGCTTTGGATCCGTCGTAGGTCACGCCAACGCCGGGAGTTACGGCCTGGGTGGAGGAGATATTGATGATGCGTCCGCCGGAAGCCTGTTCTTTCATGATTGCAGCAGCTGCACGGCAGCAATAGAAGACCCCGTCGACGTTCACCGACCAGAGTGTGCGCCACATTTCATCGGTGATGTCGCCCACCGGGCCACCAAACTCCTGGTAGACACCGGCGTTGTTGACGAGGATGTCCAGTGACCCGAGCTCCTCCCGTGTTGTGGCCATCGCTGCGTCCACTGCAGCACGATCTGTAACGTCCAAGGACATGGCAGCGCCATCGATCTCGTTGGCAGTAGCCTCAGCTCCTTCCAGATTGACGTCACTCACCATCACTTTGGCGCCGGCCATGGCAAGAGCGGTTGATATACCGCGTCCGATGCCTTTGGCACCGCCTGTCACGTGAGCTACTTTCCCCGAAAGATCGATCCATCGCGCAGCGTCGTTCATTGCTGTTCCCCTTTCTTGCACCGTTTCATTAGACCATGATTCACTCTCAGTTCGGGAATGGGTGGGTTTTACATGCAACAACAGCCTCTGCACGGGGTCACCGTGCTCGACTTCGGACAGGTCTACAACGGTCCTTATTGTGGATTCCTGCTGGCGCAGGCGGGCGCGCGGGTCATCAAGGTGGAGTCGCTGATTGGTGAGACGCTGCGGGCGCGGGGTACAACCTCTGCCGCCAGCTATCCCTTTGCGATGCTCAACTCAAACAAGGAGAGCATCACGCTCAACATCAAGAGTGAGCAGGCTCAGGCACTTCTGAAAAAGATGGTCAAAAGTGTCGATGTGGTGTTCGAGAACTTTGCGCCAGGAACAATGGACAAGTACGGCATTGGCGCAGATTCCCTGCGGGCCGATAACCCGCAGCTGGTCTATGCGTCTTCCACGGGTTATGGAGTGTCGTCGGGTCCCTACAAAGACTATCTGGGTATGGACATCACGCTCCAGGCGATGACCGGCGTAATGAGCATCACTGGCGAAGACGATGGTCCACCTCTCAAGACGGCTGCTGCATTTGCTGACTTTATTGCCGGAACCCATCTATACGCGGCGATTGTGAGTGCGCTCTTCTCCCGCACACAGACGGGAGAAGGGGCGACCGTGGACATATCCATGCAGGATTGTGTGTTTCCGACGCTGTCGACGGCGCTCGGATCCTACTATGTGGCGGGTGGTCAGCCCCCGAGAGCGGGCAACCGTCATCCTGGCAGAGCCCTGGCACCTTACAACGTATACGAGGCCGCGGACGGCCATGTCGCCATCATCTGCATTCGGGAAGGTCACTGGCGCAAGTTCTGTAAAGCCATGGGGGCACCCGAACTGGGTGAAGATCCCCGTTTTGTGGATTTCCCGGCCAGGAGCGCCAACATGGATGAACTCGATGCGGTAGTGAATGCCTGGACGAGCCAGCGCACACGCGAAGAGGTGTTTGCGATCCTGCAGGAGCATGGAGTGATTTCAGCGCCGGTCAAACGGCTCAACGACGTTATCAACGATCCCCATCTTCTTGCGAGAGGGAGCCTCGAAAAGCGACCTCACGAGGCGTTTGGTGAAATCGCGCAATTGCATACCCCGATTCGATACCGTGATATCGATCCACCGGAACTGACGGATCCTCCTGCACTTGGGGAACATACTGAGGCTGTCCTTGCAGAACTGGCAGGGATCGATGCGTCCGAATTTGCGGAGCTGAAAGACAGCGAGGCGGTATGATCGCCTCAGGAATTCCGGTATAAAACGTGTTCCAATTTTGAGTGGGGGACTCATGGCGACCAGCATTGCGGATCAGGTGCCCATTGCCGAAGGGCTCTTTACGTGGCCTTCCAACGATCCACGCCTCATCGGGTCACGTTGCAACAATTGTGGGACTGTGACGTTTCCGGCACAGTCGAGTTGTCCGGCCTGTTCTGGATTCGATACAGACAACATCGAACTTGAGCGTCGCGGTACGCTCTGGACGTACACGTTGCAGTGTTTCCTGCCCAATCGCCCTCCGTACGAGGGGCCTGAGACGCCTGAGACTTTCAAGCCGTTTGCAGTGGGATACGTGGAGTTACCTGATCAAACCCGCGTGCAGACGCGGATCAAGACTGAAGATGTCGAGAAGCTCCATGTAGGCATGGAAATGGAGCTGGTCGTGGAAAAATACATAGAGCGCGACGGTAAAGACGTAGTGGCCTACTTCTTTCAGCCGATAGACGAACTCGAATAAGAGGAGACGATTGTGGATGTAGCGATCATTGGTATTGGAATTCACCCGTTCGGGCGCACGGACGGTGTAACCGGACTCGAACAGGGCGTCGATGCCGCACGTAAGGCTCTGGATGATGCGGGCCTGAGCTGGCAGGACATGCAGTTCGCCTATGGTGGCACGGGTGCGGCAGAAAAGCCGGACACGATGGTGTCCAAGCTCGGACTAACGGGTCTGCAGTTCATTAATGTCTCCAACGGCTGTGCGACGGGCGGCAGTGCCCTGCAGTCAGCGTATATGGCCATCAAATCCGGGATGTTCGATCTCGGTGTGGCAGTTGGATTCGACAAACACCCGCGCGGCGCGTTCACGGTTGATCCGGAAGGCAGCGGCCTCGGCAAGTGGTACGGCGACATCGGCATGGCCCTGACTCCGCAGTTCTTCGGCATGAAAATACAGCGCTACATGCACGAGTTCGGCATCACCGAAGAAACACTCGCGCGTGTTGCCGTGAAAAATTTCAAAAATGGGTCGATGAACGAGAATGCCTGGCGCCGGGAAGCGTTCAGCTTTGAAGACGTCATCACCTCGCCGATGGTCGCGTCTCCCCTGCGCAAATACATGTTCTGCTCACCAGCGGAAGGCGGCTGCGCAATGATCCTGTGTCGCGCTGACAAAGCGCACGAATACACGAAAAACCCGGTGTATCTCAAAGCCGCTCTCGTGAAGACACGGAACTTTGGATCGTTCGAGGTTTTCTCACAGAACCAGGCGCTCGAACGCGCGGACTCACCCACCGTTCAGGCATCAAAAGCCGCGTTTGAGATGGCGGGAATTGGTCCTGAAGATGTGGATGTGGCTCAACTGCAGGACACCGAGTCAGGCGCTGAGATCATGCATATGTCAGAAAACGGTTTCTGCGGAGATGGCGAGCAGGAAGAGTGGCTTGCCAATGGCTGGACCGAAATCGACGGCAAGCTGCCTGTGAATACCGACGGCGGCTGTATCGCCAACGGCGAACCGATCGGCGCATCCGGTCTGCGACAGGTTTACGAAATTGCACTGCAACTCCGAGGCGGTGCCGGTCAGCGCCAGGTGCCGAACGACCCGAAAGTGGGGTACACCCACGTCTATGGCGCGCCCGGCCTTTCTGGCGTCACGATCCTGACGACCTAAAATCTGGCAAAACTAATAACATTGGGGTCTGACCCCAATGTTATTAGTTTTCGAAACTCACAAAAGGTGTCGGGATTGCCTGCAGATCCTGAATGAGGTCCGGTGGCAGTCCGCCGGGTTCGTCGACGGGTGTGCCGATGGCCAGGCTGTCAGTGATGCCTCCGAAACGGGCTTCGACCGCGGGTACCAGTTCGTCGTGACGGCCGACTGCGGCAAATAGGTGTACGACGTCATCTGAGATCTCACCGGTCATCGCATCCCACTGATTGGTCTTCGACATATGGTTGAGCTTCTCACCCAGATCGTCGAGGCCGTGCTCAGCGAATACCGGCCAGTAGGCCCGGGTTGAGCCGTAGAAACCCACTCGCATGCGAACCCATTCGAAGGCTTTGGCAACGGCTTCGTCCGTGGATCCCGTGGCGATGAAGCCACCGCCTGTGATTTCGAAGTGTTCGCGATCCACGTTCGCCAGCCGGGGCAGGGCGACGTTTTCAAGGTAAGCCCGGGTCGAAAAAGGGTGCAGCCGAACGCCATCACAGACGTCAGCCGCCACTTTCATCATGCCGGGTCCGACGGCTGCAATGCTGACGGGTGGCGGCGGACCCTCTAATGGTTCGGGTACGAAGTTCGGAGGCATGAGGGTCACACGGAAGTGCTCACCTTCGAAATTGACGTGTTCGCCGCCTTTCCAGTGTGTCCAGATGGCTTTGATGGCCTGGACCAGCTCGCGCATGCGTGGTGCCGGTGCTGTCCAGGGCACGCTGAAGCGGCGCTCGTTGTGTCCTTTCACCTGGCTGCCGAGACCGAGCACAAAACGACCCCCGGAGGCGCGTTGCAGGTCCCAGCCGATGTTGGCGAACACGGCGGGACTGCGCGCAAACGAGATGGCGATGGACGTTGCGAGTTCAACCTTGCTGCTGTTCACGGCAGCGACAGCCAGCGGCAGGAACGGATCCTGCCGGTTCTCCTGGGTTGTGATGCCGTCGTAACCCTGAGCTTCGACACGCCGAATCGCATCC
>JANQFF010000130.1 GCA_028277965.1 Pseudomonadales bacterium | reverse complement strand
TGGGGCCCGCCATTCCCTGCGAAGCCTGCCTTGCTACAGCCCCCGCAGCACTCGCGCTGAGCGCCGAATAGGTTATTAGAGGTGCCTTTTAGCCGCGATCTCTTAAGACGTGGGTAAACGTACACGCGCGGTCCCGAACACCCGGGTTTCATCGTCTGTATTTTTGATGGTCATGTCGAGTTCGACGATCCCTGTCTCTTCGTCTATATCGGTGACGACCCCGCCGAGGATGCAGGGCTGGTCAGCCATCATGGGCGCACGAAACACCGTATCGATCTGCTCGACGTGTGCTTTGGTGGACCAGTTGTGAATCATCGTTGTGAGAAATCCCATCCCCATGATCCCGGGGACAAGCGCGCCGGGCAGACCCTGTTTACGCGCTTTTTCGTGGTCGTCGAAACGCCCGGCCGGCCAACCGACAGCGTGGGCGAACTCCCCGGTTTTCTCGAGGGACGTATCGGGTTCGAATGCCGGTAATTCGGCACCAAACTCGACGTCGTGAACTGTGTTGATACTCATTCTTCACGCTCCCTGACCACCATGCGGGAATCCGCGGTTGCGTGATGATTGTCGTCTTCGTCGTAGAGCTCGAGGCGGGCGACGATGAGGATCATCCGGCCTGAACGGCCTTTCTTGTCATAGATGTCGTGAAGGTGCGTGCGACCCGTCAAGGGCACATTGGCACGCACCGGCGCATGACGGGTAACTGCCTTGCCACCGTCCATGGGGATACCGCCGAGGGAAGGAAAGTCGATGGGCAGATGACGCCCTGATGCCAGGCTGCACAGAAACTGAGGTGGCGCCTGGAAATCGGGGTGGTCGGGATCGGTGAATTCGGGCCTCGTTTCACCGCTGGTCCTTGCGACAGTGACAATCTTTTCCGGGTCAAGATTGTAGTGTGTGGTGTCGAAGTCTTTATTCAGAAACTTCTCACGCAATTCGTCTATGTCGACCACATGCAGCCTATCGGTTTCCTGGAAACCGGCCGATCATACGACCTCATCCACATCTTGCAAGCACATCGATTAGCGGCGATGCTGTTTCGGTTAGAAAATTCTTCTGGGAGACGAACAATGGGACCACTCAACGGGGTTAAAGTCGTGGAGCTGCAGGGCATCGGGCCAGGACCGTTCTGCGGCATGATGCTGGCTGACATGGGCGCGCAGATTATCCGCGTGGACCGTGCAGCATCGGTGGGGCAGCCAGCCAACGACACGGATATCCTCGCACGTGGACGCAAGAGCATTGCGGTGGATCTCAAAAATCCTGAAGGTGTGGAGACTGTGCTGAAACTGGTGGAGTCTGCAGATGCGCTGATTGAGGGTTTTCGTCCTGGTGTTATGGAGCGCCTGGGCCTTGGTCCTGATGTGTGTCTCGGCCGAAATTCGAAGCTCGTTTACGGACGCATGACGGGGTGGGGGCAGAACGGATCGATGGCCCACGCCGCCGGTCACGACATCAACTACATCTCACTATCGGGTGCCCTGCATGCCATTGGCGAGAAAGACGGAAACCCGGTCCCACCATTGAATCTCGTCGGGGATTTTGGTGGCGGCGGCATGTTGCTGGCTTTTGGGATCGCTGCCGGGCTCTTCGAAGCGCAGCGTTCCGGCGAGGGTCAGGTGATCGATGCGGCGATGACAGATGGATCGGCGGTCCTGATGAATGCGGTATTTGGGATCATGAATCGCGGCGTCTGGTCGGCGGAACGGGGTACCAATCTTCTTGACGGAGGTGCTCATTTTTATGGCACATACCGAACCAAAGATGACAAACACGTATCGATAGGTTCCATTGAACCGCAGTTCTATCAGCTCCTGCTGGAAAAAACCGGTCTTGCCAATGACAACACGCTGCCAAAACAGATGAGCCGGGAAGACTGGCCCCAGTTGCGGGAGCGTCTGGAGCAGATCTTTGCCGAAAAAACCCGGGATGAGTGGGACGAGATCATGCTTGGAACCGATATCTGCTACGCACCGGTGTTGAGTTTTGAGGAAGCCATGGCACAGCAACACAACCAGGACCGAGCGACGTTTGTCGAATCGGGCGGTATCAAACAGGCAGCCCCGGCGCCCCGATTTTCCAGGACCGAACCCGAACTGCCTGCCGGGGCTGTTGCCCCCGGCGAGCATACTGACCAGATACTGGACAATCTGGGAATGAGCGCTGAGACCATCGCTGAACTCAGGGAAAGTGGGGCGGTGGCTTAGTGCTGATTTTGCACTAACCCGGTCATAACGCGGCTAAAAGGCACCTCTGTAGAAATGTCTTCAGTTTGCTGCGCAGGAAGGCTTTAGCCGCGATAAATTCACGATAGACAAGTTAGCTAACGGTTCCACTTACAAATCCATTGCAGCGAAATGTGCGCCAGTCGCTACTATGGGCCGACTGCAAAATCTGGTTCGTTGGGGAATGAACAATGTGGGCTAAAGCTCTGTTAATACTCGTAATTGCCGGTACCTCCCTTGGGGTGCACGCAGACGAAATTGTGCGCTGGGTGGACAGCGATGGCGTGACTCATTTTGGCAATCCCCAGTTTGCTCCGGCGGGCACCGCGCAGCCGGTTGAAGTGCAACCTGCCAACGGAATGGATGCACCGGCGGTCAGAAGTTCGCGTAACCAGACGTCAGATCGTGCTCGGTTCACGTTTGTCGACCGCAAGTACGTGAAGAATCCCCGCGGGTTCCGTGGTTACGAGGGCCGTCCATCGCGACACCAGGGACGACGGGTCAGCCACTAACCCGCGAGCAGCGTCTCCAGCTCAGCATCAATCCGCTTTTTGACAGTGAGATAATCCTCACCGGCTTTGGCCGCCAGTGCCTGGATGTCTTCGAATTCTGACTTCCAACGCTGCCGCCCGTCAGGTTGCGCCACCACCTTTACCCGCACTGGACCCATGGAGGTCTGCATTGTCCGCTCTTCACGGTCGAGCACGGTTTTCTCAAAGGGGAGTACCCGCAGGCCAATAGTGGTTGAAGCGTTGAGAAGCGCTTCGCACACCGCATCTCTGTCAGCAGCTTCACAAAGAGCGGTCACTGTATGGGCGGGTCTGCCTTTCTTCATGATGATGGGTGTCAGGTA
>JANQFF010000129.1 GCA_028277965.1 Pseudomonadales bacterium | reverse complement strand
TGGGGCCCGCCATTCCCTGCGAAGCCTGCCTTGCTACAGCCCCCGCAGCACTCGCGCTGAGCGCCGAATAGGTTATTAGAGGTGCCTTTTAGCCGCGATTCATGATTTCACTCAACAGCGTCAGACTTCGGGCAAGATCCGGCTCTTCAGTGAGGACACCACTCATTGGGTCCTCATCCCATCGTTTTACTCTTCTCAGCGCATTCCCGATGTGGAATTTGTCGTTGCTTAATCCCCGGTTCACCTCTTTCCAGGTGAGAGGCATGGACACGCTGCCAGCGGTTTGCGCCCTGACCGCATAAGGCGCCACAATCAATCGACCGTGACCGTTCTGCATGAAGTCGACATAAACCTTTTCTTTCCTGGCTCGCACAACCCGTGCAATCGTTGCGATTTGAGGGTGTCTGTCGACGATGACACGGGCAAGCAGTTCGCCCAGTGTTCTGGATTGTTCGTGGCTGAGCTGGGTATGTAGCGGTATGAGGACATGCAGGCCACTTGCGCCGCTCGTCTTCGGAAAAGAAGGAAGGTTGACCTCTTCACAGAGGTCCCTGATGGCAAGCGCCAGCGTGATGACATCGTCGAACGGGGCTGATTTCGGGTCGAGATCCAGCACACACCAGTCGGCGAGGTCGAGGGATGCCATGCGACTGTGCCACATGTGGATCGGTAGAGTGCCCATGTTCGCGATATAAGCCAGGTCTTCAGCAGACCGGAGAACAAAGTAATTCACCTCTTTCTCGGTTGAGTCGCTCCACAGAACCTCCCGCCGGATCCAGTCGGGGACGTAGTCGGGCACATCGCGCTGATAAAACGACTTGCCGTCGACGCCGTCGGGATACCGGGTCAGCACAATTGGGCGATCTTCGAGGTACGGCAGCATCCAGGGTGCGATGGATCGGTAATAGCTGACCAGGTCCTGCTTGGTGAAACCAGGTTCCGGGAAAAAAACCTTTTCCGGGTTGGTCGTTACGACTTTGGCGGGAGATTCTGAGCGGATGCCGGTCGGTTCTGCGACATCGAACCTGCCCACACACTCTTCGGGCGATTTATCGTCGCGCAGACGCTGGATGGCAGGATGGCGAAGGTGGCCGTAGGGTGTGTACTCGGTGTAGGAGACCTCGAGGACAAGGAGTGGACGCACCCAGTGAGTGGTCGAACGTTTAACCCCTGATATGTCCTTTATGGGAGGCGTCTTTCGGGCGTACTGGCGACCTTTTCTGATGAGCTCGTCGCGCACCCGGGTTCCGAGACCGGATCCCGCGTGGCCAACATAGGTGAGATCGCCGCCTCTATATTCGGCCAGCGCAACAGAGCCGATGTCGTTTTTATTTCCGCGCGATGGTGACCAGCCGACAACGACGAAGTCCCCGGTTCGATTGTTTCGAACCTTGATCCAATCGCTCGAACGGCCTCCCTGGTATTTGCCATTGGCACGCTTACCGACGACACCTTCTAAACCGAGTTCCAGCGCTGTGTTGTAGGTCCGGGTGCCCTGGTCTGCGACGTGTTCCGAGTAGGTCACAGCGCTATAGGCGGGGAGAACACGTTTGAGCATCGACTTCCGTTCCAGAAGCGTGCAATTACGCAGATCGTATCCGTTGAGGTAAAGCAGATCGAAAGCGTAGTAGGTAGCTGGCTGTAGTATCGCGGCAGAGTTGGCTTCATGTGCTGACATCGATCGGGCGCGCTGCTGCATGAGAGCAAAACTGGGCCGGCTTTTAGCATCGTTGACGACAATCTCCCCGTCGATGATGCATTCGCTCACCGGCAGGTGAGCGATCACCTGGCAGATTTCGGGAAACCTGTCGCTGATCGTATGACCATTGCGGGTTGTCAGAGTAACAGCGCCGGGTTCTTTGCTGGCAATGATGCGATAACCGTCGTATTTGAGTTCCCAGATCCAGCCTTTGCGATTGTTCGGCTCGCCGCTTGTCGCAAGCATGGGTTTTCTGGGTGTCCGGCTGAAGGGGCCGGGTGTCGCTTCCTTGAGTTTTTTGAGTGCCGTGTTGAGACGACGCGTCCGTGGTCTGAGATCTTCAAATTCATGCAGGGTCAGCCCGGACAGGACCGAGCTGTCATCGAAGCCGTGGTCGTCGTCTGTCGTGTAGTTGTCGTGTTCCTTGATGAGTAGCCACTCTTTACCGGTGGCGTCTTTCGATTTGATTCGGACCAGGGTCCATCGGCCTTTGAGTTTGCTCCCGTAGAGGTCAAAGAGAAGTTTGCCCTTCTCGAGGCCTTCACGCATGTCTTTGATCGCAACATACCTGCCGCGATCCCAGACGATGACGTCTCCGGCGCCGTAGTTACCCTCGGGAATGTTGCCTTCGAAATCGGCATAGTCGAGCGGGTGGTCTTCGGTCTCCATGGCAAGCCGTTTATCCACCGGGTTGGGTGAAGGTCCCTTCGGGACAGCCCAGCTTTTGAGCACGCCGCCCAGCTCCAGTCGAAGGTCGAAATG
>JANQFF010000097.1 GCA_028277965.1 Pseudomonadales bacterium | reverse complement strand
CAGAATCGCGGCTAAAGCCGCTCCTACAGAGATAGTTAAATCACTCTGTAGGAGCGGCTTTAGCCGCGATTCTTCAATGAAAAATCTCGTCTGACTGGTACTTGTCCAGAGATTCTGCGGCCTGCATCGCCTTGTTAGCCAATTCTCCAGAGGCAATCTCCGCACACCTGCGAAACGACTCCACCGCTGCAGCAAACGCCCCGACGTTGCGCCACAGCTCTCCGCGCTCATAGCAAAGAGCTGATTCCAGTTCCGGTTCGCCTTCGGACAACGCCATCTGCAGATCGACAATGTCCAGCGCCTCGACCCACATCCTGGCGTTGAACCGGAGCGCTTTGAGATTGTTGAGCATTCTTAAAGCAACATCCTTGGGCTTCGCAGGATCAGTCGTGTGCACCTGTTCCAGGTCTTTCGTTTTGAGAACGTTCAAGCCAAGCGGGTCGATTGTTTCTCCCGCAATAGAAACCAGGAAATGACCGGGGAAGTTGATTCCAAAAGCATCAAGACCACTCCGGCGTGCAGCTTCCAGAAGCAACATGGCCATTGAGATAGGTATACCTTCTTTGGATTCAATCACCGCGCTGACGTCACTGTGAGATTCATCGACGACGCCATCCCGCGAAGCGCCAAACCCCTGACCCCGGAACCAGTCAAGCAAAGCCCCTGCTGACAGGATGCCTGCTTCCCCTAACGGCGCGAAAAAGCGTTCCATCGCCTCGTCGAGTTTATCTCCGCTTTCTGCACCTGTGATCACCCGGCTCACAACAAGCGCAACATCAAACTCCCCTTCGGGATCCGTGACCGCCCGGGACAGCTCAACTGACAATGAGTTCGACACGATTAGTGCTCCCGGGTGTGAGTAAACGTCACTTCGGGCCATCGCTCTTCGGCGAGCTGCAGATTCACACGACTGGGGGCGAGGTACGTCAGGTACCCTCCTGCATCCATGGCGAGATACTCTTCGTTTCGCGTCTTGAACTCGGCAAGTTTTTTCTCGTCATCACAATAGACCCACCTCGCGGTGTAGATAGATGCCTCCTCCCAGATACACTCCGCACGGTACTCATCCTGCAGCCGGTAAGCCACCACATCAAACTGCAGAACGCCCACCGCCCCGACGACAATCTGGTTGTTCGCGAGCGGCCGGAATGCCTGGGTGGCGCCCTCTTCAGCCAGCTGCTGGATACCTTTTTCGAGCTGCTTGCTCTTCAATGGGTCGCGAACGCGCACACGCCGGAACAATTCCGGAGCAAAGTTCGGGATACCTCTGAACTTGAGCGTTTCCCCCTCGGTGAAGGTATCGCCAATCTGGATTGTCCCGTGGTTGTGCAGGCCGATAATATCGCCTGCATAGGCTTCTTCTGCCTGCGTGCGGTCCCCTGCCATGAAGGTAACCGCGTCGGTAACTTTGACCTGCTTGCCGGATCTCAGATTCGACAGACGCATCCCCGGACGGTACTGCCCGGAACAGACTCTCATGAAGGCAATACGGTCCCGGTGTTTGGGATCCATATTCGCCTGTATTTTGAAAACGAATCCTGAGAACTTCTCCTCGCCCGGCTCGACGGTCCGCTCATGTGCTTCACGCGGTTGCGGTTCCGGTGCAAACTCGACAAATCCATCGAGCATCTCGTGCACGCCGAAGTTCCCCAGCGCCGTACCGAAATAAACAGGCGTGAGTGTGCCAGCGCGAAAGTCGTCAGCATCGAACGTGTGGCTTGCACCCCGCACCAGCTCAATTTCTTCACGGTAGTTTTCATAATCCAGGCCGAGAAGGTCCCTTGCGGCATCACTATCCAGCCCCTCAATTTCGGGATAGTCGAAAATATGATGTCCCTGCCCTTGCTGATACGTAATGATCCTGTCTCGAGCAAGGTCATACACGCCTTTGAACTGGCTGCCCATATCGATGGGCCAGTTCATGGGCGCACACTGAATCTGAAGGATGTCCTCGATTTCATCCATCACCTCGATGGGATCGCGAATCTCCCGGTCGAGCTTGTTGATGAAGGTGATGATAGGTGTGTCTCTCAGCCGACAGACTTCCATCAATTTGATCGTGCGGGGTTCTACACCCCGAGCGCCGTCGATCACCATGAGTGCTGAGTCGACCGCGGTCAGCGTGCGGTAGGTGTCCTCGGAAAAGTCTTCGTGCCCGGGGGTATCCAGGAGATTGACCATCCGGTTCCCATAAGGGAACTGCATGACCGATGTAGTCACCGAAATTCCCCGCTCCTGTTCCATCGTCATCCAGTCCGATGTGGCGTGGCGGTCTGCTTTACGGCTCTTGACGGTTCCGGCCATCTGGATGGCACCACCAAAGAGCAACAGCTTTTCGGTCATCGTCGTCTTACCCGCGTCCGGGTGGGAGATGATCGCAAAGGTGCGTCGGTTGTTTTCCACAGGCGTAGTTCAGGCTCAAAGAGGCGCGAAGTATAGTGACGTCAGAGGTGACAGCAAGTCAGTCTGTCAGATTCAGCGCAAGGACCAGGGCATCTTCCCGACCGTTGGTGTCGGGGTAGTAGTCCTTGCGTATACCAACTTCAATAAATCCAATAGATTCATATAGTTGCAAAGCTTTCTTATTGCTTGGCCTAACTTCCAGATAGATCGTATCCGCCTCCAGAAACCGAGCACGCGCCAGCACATGATGCACAAACAGACGGCCAAAACCCTGCCCCTGCAACTCGCGCCGGATGCAGATGTTCAAAAGGTGTGCTTCCCCGGCACCTGTACTCATGACCGCATGGCCTGCAATTTCGCCTCGATAACACAAGAGACGGCAGTCGTAACCTGCCCGGATACAGTCGGTGAAAATGCCTTTCGACCAGGGGAAAGTATACGCACGCTTCTCCACCTCGATGACGCTGTCGAGGTCTCCTATCGTCATCTCGCGAAACGCTATTTTTTGTTCCGGATCCGCTGCCATAACAACCTTTTGGCGTCCGGGTCTTTCAACACCGAGGAGAGGTCGCCCACATCTTCCAGTTGAAAGCCTGGCAGCAGCCCTGTGAGTTCCTGGACAATGGGACTCGAGCCGCCAACCCAACGGGAAGGACCGCCTGTCTGAGTGACGTGTTTGTCAAACCAGGCCCTGAGCGCACGCTCGGGATTCTGGGATTCGCCGAGCACCTGGGGCCAGCGGAATTCCCCGCTGACGGGATTGGACTCTGCACCAGCAAGCCGGTCCGCCTGTATGACAACGTCTTTCAGAAACCGCTCCAGCGTCTTTTCCCATGGATCATGAGCCACAAGCACCAGAGATTCGCCTTTGATCCAGCCGAACGCCACCGGTTGGACGGGCCCGGAAACTGGTTCAGGCGCTGGTTCGGTGACGGGTTCAGGAACCGGTTCGACAACGGGTTCATGAACAGAATCATGTGTTGTATCGGGTTCCGTCACCAACTCCGGCTCAGTCGCAGCGGGCTCTGCTTCAGCAAGCGTTTCCGCAACCGGACTGCGCTTGTACCACAGCTCAATCCCCAGAGATTCAAGCACGGCTTTCTGCCGATCACTCCACATATTTCGGCCGATCCTGCTTTTCTCTTCGCTGGCACCCATAAGGTAGAATTCTACCCAATATCCAGCCAAGCGGTTCCATGCTTTACCAAACAGACGATGTCCGGATAACCGGCCTTCAGGAAGTCATCGCGCCTGAGGACTTGATGAGCGATCTGCCCATGCCAGAGGCGGCATCTACTCTGGTGTTCAACACACGCCAGACCGTGAGCGACATTCTGCACAAACGGGACAACCGATTGCTCGCGATTGTCGGACCGTGCTCAATCCACGACCCTGATGCGGCGCTCGAATATGCCTCACGGCTTTCCGCGGCCGCTGAACGTTACGCGGAAAACCTCCTTATCGTGATGCGTGTCTATTTCGAGAAACCGCGGACGATTGTCGGGTGGAAAGGCCTCATCAACGACCCCCATCTGGATAATTCCTACGACATCAATCATGGATTGGGCGTCGCCCGTAAACTGCTGCTCGACATAAACGCCCTGGGCCTCACCGCGGGGACCGAGTATCTCGACCCGATCTCCCCACAATATGTCGGTGACCTCGTGAGCTGGGGTGCGATAGGTGCACGGACTACCGAGAGTCAGATTCACCGACAACTCGCCAGCGGTCTCTCATGCCCAATCGGTTTCAAGAACAGCACAGACGGCTCCATTCAGATTGCCGTGGACGCGATCAGATCATCCGGACATTCACATATCTTCCTGTCGGTGACCAAACAGGGTCACTCAGCCATCTTCTCGACATCGGGAAATCCTGACTGTCATGTCATCCTCCGTGGCGGCTCCCGTGGACCGAACTTCGACACAGCCCACGTCACTGCAACAGCCGAATCTCTCTCATCTGCAGGCGTGGAGACCGGCATCATGATCGACTTCAGCCACGCCAACAGCCAGAAAGAGCACAAACGGCAACTGCAGGTTTGCGAAAATGTCGCAGGCCAGATCGCAGGTGGAGCAGCCGACATCGTTGGTGTCATGATTGAAAGTAACCTGCAGGAAGGCCGACAGGATATCCCGGACGATCTCAGCGATCTCGAGTACGGGCTCAGCGTGACCGATGCGTGTATTTCCTGGGACGACACGGAAACCGTCCTGGAACAGCTCAATGAGGCTGTGGCCAATCGCGGCTAAAGCCGCTCCTACAGAGCCAGTCAGCTTTCTCGCGGTTAAAGCCGCTCCTACAGAGCTAGCCAGCTCTCTCTGTAGGAGCGGCTTTAGCCGCGATTCTTTCACCAAGAAGAACGACAAACCACAGCGTGTACACCACCAGTTCGAAAAACCCATCTCTGGTGAGCCACCAAAGATGCACCAGGCCCAGGGCAACAGCTGCATAGACCAACCGGTGCAGTATCGCCCAGTTCGACCGCAGTCTCCGCTGCCAGCCACGCGTGGACGTAGCAGCCATCAATGTCAAAGCGAAGAACGCAACAATCCCTGCGGTGATGTACGAACGTTCCACAAAGTCTTCCAGTAACGCAGCCCCGCTGAACTCCAGGAAAAACGTGATATACGCGAGAAGGTGCAAAGAGACATAAAAGTACGCGAAGAGTCCCACCATGCGCCGGGACCGGGCGAACATGAAACCCAGCGTCGCCCGGGTGACGTCAAAACGCATGAAAAGACGACGGAGTGGCGAAACACTGAAAGCGACCAGCAGGATCCTCAGCGCCCACTCGCCGAGGTGGTGGATAACCGCTTCCCCGGGATCCGCACCAAGCCCCAGTCCCGGCTGCATGAGATCGAGCCAGACCAGCCAGCAGAGCCAGATAAATGGGACGGTAAGGAGGGCAGCGAGGGTGCCCTTGAGGACCTTGGTGTTGATCAATAGTACCGGGCTAAATCCATCCCGTCGTACAGGCTCGCCACCTCATCTGCATAACCGTTAAACGGAAGCGTCGGCCTGCGATTGGGATTGAAGAGGCTGCTCGGTAAGCGCCGCTCGCTTGCCTGACTCCACCTGGGGTGAGCAACCTCCGGATTCACGTTGGCGAAAAAACCGTACTCATGCGGCGCGAGCAGTTGCCAGGTGTTGCGCGGTTGCCGCTTCGTGAAACGAATGCTGACAATCGACTTCACGGACTTGAATCCATACTTCCACGGGACAATCAGGCGCCATGGCGCACCATTCTGGTTGGGCAGATCTTTACCGTAGATGCCAACAACCATGATTGACAGAGGGTGGTATGCCTCATCCATGCGTAACCCTTCCACATAGGGCCAGTCGATATTCGAGAAGAAACCCCGCTGTCCACGCATTTCGTCAGGGCGTACGAGCGTCTTGAACTCGACGTATTTTGCATCTCCTGTCGGTTCGAACTGCTCGAGCACCGCTTTCAGGGGCAGTCCATCCCAGGGGACAACCATCGACCAGGCTTCCACGCAGCGGAAACGATAGATACGCTCCTCTGGTGTTATGCCTTTGACGATGTCTTCGAACGCAAACTCGCCCGTCTTCTTCGCTTCACCCGAGACCTTCACCGTCCATGGGTCGGTTGTTAACTCATGGGCATATTGAACCGGATCGCTTTTGCCCGTGCCGAACTCATAGAAGTTGTTGTAGCTGGTGACAATCGACTCAGGTGTGATGTCATCATCGGGTTGCAGTCCGGCGTATGCACCGGCTGATGTCAGTCCCAGGGCCGCTCCCGAAGCGATCGTTGCTGACCGGCCCAGGAACTTCCGCCGGTTGATGTACGCCTGTTCCGGCGTGATTTCAGATCCGGGAATATCGTCACCGCGCAGCAGTTTGGATCTATTGGTCTTGATCAGCATGGTTGCTCCAGAAGCTTCGATATTTAGAGGGCAAAGTCCGCGAAGGGTTCAATCGTGTGGTTCGCCAGCCTCGGACTCTTCATCCAGACCCCGGCTCTTTCTGTACACATACATCACAGGACCGGACAGCGCATAGCCGGCCCCAAGGAGAAGCAGCATGACTGGTGGGTCAACGAGCAACAGCGAGAATCCCAGCACAATCAGCACGAGGGTGATAAACGGTACCCGGCCCTTGAACGGAATCATTTTCGGCGAGAAGTACCTGAAATTGGACACCATCAGAAGACCAATCAACACCGTCAGGGCACCCATGACACTCGCTGCGACTGCTGAAGGCGCGCCACCTCCATAGTCGACCCAGGTCCAGATGATGCACGCGATGAGCGCTGCCGCAGACGGGCTGGCAAGCCCCTGGAAACTCTCGTTGTCGTGATTGGTGTTAAATCGTGCGAGTCTGAGTGCCGCACACGCCATGTAGACAAACGTCGCTACCCATCCGGCCTGGCCCAGGCTGGAGAGCCCCCATGAAAACGCAACCAGCGCAGGAGCAACCCCGAAAGCCACCATGTCACTGAGGCTGTCATATTCAGCACCAAATTCGCTTTCGGTGCGCGTTATGCGAGCGACTCTGCCATCAGCCGTATCGAGCGCGATGGCAACAAATATCGCAAACACCGCAGGAACGAAGTTGCCGTTCATGCCCGCAACAATCGCGTAGAAGCCCGCGAACAGCGCGCCGGTTGTGATCAGATTAGGTAATAGATAGATCCCACGCTGACGCAGCTGGCGCCCGCGCCGGCGACGGGGTGTTTCGGTTTCGTCATCCTGATCGGAGACAGCCCGCAGAATGTGTTCGTCGGAATCAGACATCCCGACATACTACACAATCGCGGCTGAAGCCGCTCCTACAGAGGTAGGTAGATCGCTCTGTTGGAGCGGCTTCGGCAGTTAGTTTACGTCTTTGTCGACCAGCCGGTTTTCCTGGATCCACGGCATCATACCGCGCAGCTTCTCACCCACCTCTTCTATCTGGTGAGCCTGTGAAATCCGACGCATGGCTTTGATGCTGGGGGCACCGGCCTGGTTTTCGGCGACAAATTCTCTGGCAAAACGCCCTTCCTGAATCTCACTCAGGATCCGCTTCATTTCCTTCTTTGTCTCATCCGTCACGATCCGGGGTCCGCGGGTGAGGCCGCCGTACTCCGCTGTGTTGGAGACCGAGTACCACATGTTGGCAACGCCACCCTCGTAGAAGAGATCCACAATGAGTTTCAGTTCATGCAGGCATTCGAAGTAAGCCATCTCGGGGGCATACCCGGCTTCGACCAGCGTTTCGAAACCCGCCTGGACGAGAGCCGAGGCACCACCGCAGAGAACCGCCTGTTCCCCAAAAAGGTCCGTCTCGGTTTCTTCCCGGAAGTTGGTTTCGATAATACCCGCACGGCCACCGCCGTTTGCAGATGCATATGAGAGCGCTATGTTCTTGGCGTTTCCTGTTGCGTCCTGGGCGACCGCAATGAGGCTTGGTACGCCACCACCTTCAACATACGTTGAGCGTACCGTGTGGCCCGGGCCTTTCGGCGCAATCATGATGACGTCGAGATCAGCCCGCGGTTCTATCAGTTCGAAGTGGATATTGAAGCCGTGGGCAAACGCCAGGGCCGCCCCGTCTTTCATATTGCCCACAAGGTGATCGCGGTAAAGCGCTGGTTGCAGTTCATCCGGCACCAGCACCATCACGAGATCAGCACCCTGTACAGCGTCGGCAACTTCAGCCACCTGGAAACCGGCATTTTCAGCTTTACGCCAGGAACCCGATCCCTCGCGCAGGCCCACCACCACCTCGCCTACACCTGAGTCGCGCAGGTTGTTGGCATGTGCATGGCCCTGGGAGCCGTAGCCGATGATGACAACCTTCATTTTCTGAATGAGTGACAGGTCTGCGTCTTTGTCGTAATAAACCTGCATAGCTGGTTTCCTTCTTTGTCTTAAAGTTTCTTTTGGCTCTAAACGCCTAAAATCCGGTCTCCGCGACCCACTCCGGATACACCGGATCGCACAACCTCGATGATTGCGGTCTCACTGACCGCATGCAGGAATGCGTCGAGTTTCTCCGACGGTCCTGCGAGCTGCACGGTATATGTATCAGGGGTGACGTCCACAATCTGGCCCCGAAAAATATCCGCTGTCCGCTTCACTTCCTGGCGCTCCGCGCCGGATGCGCGCACCTTGATGAGCAGCAGTTCCCGCTCGATATGGTCGCCCTCACAAAGATCCATGACCTTGAAGACTTCAACCAGTTTGTGGAGCTGTTTGATCACCTGTTCGGTTTTGTTCTGGTCTCCATACGTTGTGATCGTCAGGCGGCTGAGCGTCTGATCTTCGGTTGGAGCAACCGTCAGGGATTCAATGTTGAAGTTTCGCTGGGAAAAAAGACCAATGACCCGCGACAGCGCCCCGGCTTCGTTTTCGAGCAGAACCGCAATGATCCGCCTGTTCATGACGCGTCCTGGACGGTTGATTTGGAGAGCACCATATCCCGCATGGAACCACCTTTGATTGCCATGGGATAAACATGTTCGTGCGGGTCGACCCAGACATCGACAAACACGAGCTTATTCTTGTTCTCAGGTGCAAACGCCTCAGCCAGGGCGGGTTCGAGTTCCGCTGGATCACTGACTTTGATGCCTACATGGCCGAACGCTTCGACAAGTGTCTTGAAGTCCGGCAGTGAGTCGCTGTACGTACTATGCGAATGCCGTCCCCCGTACTGCATGTCCTGCCATTGTTTCACCATCCCCAACGCCTGGTTGTTGAGGTTGATGAGCTTGATCGGCAACCCGTACTGAAGGCATGTGGACAGTTCCTGCATATTCATCATGAAACTGCCTTCACCCGTGACACACGCGACAACCTCGTCAGGGAATGCCATCTGTACGCCCATCGCAGCAGGCAACCCGAACCCCATGGTGCCGAGGCCCCCGGAATTGATCCAGCGGCGAGGCTGATCAAAGTGGTAATACTGGGCCGCAAACATCTGGTGCTGGCCGACGTCAGAGGCAATGTATGCTGAACCGTTGGTCACCTTGTACAACATCTGTATCGCAAGCTGCGGGAGGATGGGATCCCCGGGAACCGCTTCGAGCTCGTGATTCAAACCGTGCTGGCCCCGCCATTCGTTGATCCGGTCCCACCACCTGGCAATCCGGTCTTCTCTTCCCAGCTTGTCTTCGGATGTCTCCTGCCCGAACGCCCGGGTAACCTCTTCGCACATCGCCTCGAGCACCAGCCTGGCGTTTCCAACTATCGGTATCTGTACCTGGATGATCTTGGAAATTGACGCTGGATCGACGTCAATGTGAATCACCTGGGCCTGCGGTGAGAACTTGGCCGGATTGTTCGTGACGCGGTCGTCGAAACGCGCGCCAACCGCCAGGATGAGATCCGTCTCGTGCATGGCCATGTTCGATTCATACGTACCGTGCATACCCAACATGCCGATGCAGAGCTCGTCATTCCCGGGATACGCACCCAGGCCCATCAGGGTGTTGGTCAGCGGAAACCCAAGGCTGCGTACGAGCGTTCGAAGGGGTTCCCACGCATCACCCTGGACAACCCCACCACCGACATAGATGACAGGACGTTCCGCTTCCATCAGGGCTTTGACCGCTTTACGAATCTGGCGGCCGTTACCTTTTTCCGCTGGATTGTAAGAACGCATCTTTACGCTCTCGGGATACTCGTAGGCAGCAAAAACCGTAGGGTCAGTTGTGTCTTTCGGCACATCGATGACAACCGGACCCGGCCGGCCGGTCGTGGCTATGTGAAACGCCTTTTTGACAACCGAAGGTATCTCTTCAGCAGACTTGATCATGAAGCTGTGCTTTACGACCGGTCGTGAAACACCAACCATGTCCGTTTCCTGGAAGGCATCGGTCCCGATCTGGTCAGTCGGTACCTGACCGGATATGACAACCATCGGGATGCTGTCCATATAAGCGGTTGCGATCCCCGTAATGGCATTCGTGGCTCCCGGTCCCGAGGTGACAAGCACAACTCCAGGCCGACCGGTTGCCCGTGCGTACCCATCCGCCATGTGAGTTGCAGCCTGCTCGTGACGCACGAGAATGTGTTCCACTTTCTGCTGACGAAAGATTGCATCATATATATGTAGTGCCGCTCCTCCCGGATAACCGAAGACGTGTTCGACGCCTTCGTCCTGGAGCGCGCGTATCAGCATGTCGCCACCCGACAGCATCTCTGCCATTGTGGTACCCCTAGTGGATGATCTTGAGCTTCGTACCGGTGCCCGTTCACCGGTTATTCAGTGAGAATATTCCGCCGCTATCTATTTGTTTTTTCGCTGTTTTCCCGTCCCTTGCAGTCCTGTAAAACCGGTGGGAACGCCAACGAGCCGCGTATTCTTGAGATATCCGTGCGCTATGTCAAACAAACGCTCCATATCGGCTGTGATATCCTGAAGTACCGCCCTCGCAGGGAATCACACCGATGTTTGCAGTACCACGTCTACACCCTCCTAAAACATGCACGGCTCTGGCATGTGCAACCCTCGTGTTTGCGCTGCTCATGGCTCAAGCGCTCCAGGCTGCCACCTATCGCTGGGTGGACGACGACGGTGTCGTCAACTACTCCGAGCGTAAACCCCAGGGGGTACCCGAAGAGCGGATTGCAGTTGTCGCTTTGCGCTCGGCACCTTCATCCGCACCCGCTGATCCCGCGCCCGTTGAGACACCCAGCCCCGATGAACTGACACCCGACCAGCGTGACATGCTGGCTGAGCTGGAGGCTCAGGAAACTGAGCGGCAGGCGACAATTGCCCAGATAAGACAGGAAAACTGCCAGAAATCCAGGGATATGCTCGAACGCCTCACGGTTCGAAGCCGCATACGTGTCACCATGCCGGACGGCACCCAACGTGCACTTCCTGAGGAAGAGCGGCAGGAAAGGATTGAGCAGGCCCAGATGGGGATCGTGCGGAACTGCGATTCCTGAATCGGAAGAATCCCTGCTAAAAGGCATCTCAAAAAAAGGCTGGAGACTTTTTTGTAGGAGCGGCTTTAGCCGCAATTCTCGCAGGTCCAGATTGGTTTGAAGATTCTGGCATACAACCTTCTTCAGACTGGCCATCGCGGCTAAAGCCGCTCCTACAGAGATCGATAGGTCGGGCCCCGATCAGAGCATCGCAAACGTCGCTATCCGACCGGTTTCAATGATGCCCTGATGCGTACCAAGACGGTGTGAATAAAACCGCTCATCGGTATAGGTACACAACCCACTCAGCTTCACTTCACCTACGCCCAGGCTGTGTAGCTGGTCTGCAGCGATACCCGGCAGGTCCAACAGTCGCTTGTCGGCGGTTTCAGGATGATCTCCAATACGGGCGGGGTAGGCTTGAAATCTCTCCCAGACCGGTGGATCCACCTCGTAACACGCCTGGGAGATCGAAGGCCCTATCCAGGCAGAGAACTCACCTGCAGGGACCGGTAAAGCGTCCATCAAAGCGGCGATCACACCTTCTTCCAGACCTCGCCACCCGGCGTGGGCTGCTCCAACGCAGCGACCATGCCGATCCGCGACGAGCACCGGCACACAATCCGCTGTACGGATCGCAAGGAGAACGCCTGCTTCTTCTGTCCACATGGCATCAGCTTCAACATCCCGATAGCACGCACTGGAACGCATGACACAATCCGTCCCGTGTACCTGATTGAGCCAACAAACTATTTCAGCGCCAGTCGTTTTTTTGAGTTCTGAATGATCGAACCCAACCGTCGATACACCCGCTATCGATGCGCCGGGCAACTCCACACGAATCAAATCCGATCTACTCATACGTCTTTCCGTCCTGCATCTTCGCGTAACGCAGCGAGGAGTTCGGCGATATCGGCTGGAACCGGCACGGAGAACTCCATCACATCTCCCGTTGCGGGATGAGTGAAGCTCAGGTGTTCTGCATGCAGGGCTTGTCGCGGAAACTGCTGAAGCAACGTGACGAGTTCGACGACCGCGCCAGGCGGCACCCTGCCCCGTGCTCCGTAACGTCCGTCACCCACGAGGGGAAATCCTATGCTCTTGAGGTGCACCCTGATCTGGTGGGTACGACCCGTATGAAGACGCGCTTTCACCAGAGTATGGACGCGGTACCGCTCGACCACGCGGAATTCTGTCTGCGCGGGTTTGCCGTCATCCCTCACCGCCTGCCGGGTGCGGTGATGGGGATCCCGACCGATCGGTTCGTCCACATCCTGGCCCGCAACCATCCGGCCCTCACACACACCCAGGTAAAGCCTCTCGAAGTCGCGTGCCTGTATGTCCTGCGTCAGTTTCGTGTGGGCGACGTCGGACGCCGCCACAACCATGGCACCGCTCGTATCCTTGTCGAGCCGGTGCACGATTCCCGCCCGAGGTAACTTCTCGAGATCCGGCCGGAAGTTGAGTAGTCCGTTCACCAGTGTACCGGCGGTGTTGCCAGCCCCCGGGTGTACGACAAGTCCCGCGGGTTTGTTCAGAACAATCACATGTTCATCGTCGTAGAGAATATCGAGCTCTATCGCCTCAGCGGAGGACCAGGACTCGCGCACCGGCCGGTCTGTCGCAAGCGTCAGCGTCTCTCCCCCTATAACCGCCATGCGTGGTTTGACTGTGTCGCCATTCACCTTGAGATCACCTGAACGGATCCAGCGCGTCAGCACACTTCGCGAAAAATCGGGGAAAAGCTCAGCACAGACCCGGTCCAGACGCTCCCCGGCAAGCTCGACAGGGACGATAATTGTCTGATTTATCTCGCTCATCTCCTTGCAACCCTAACGAAATTGGTAAAAATAGCGACCCAACCTCACAAGATCTGTGCTCATTTGAATTCAGCACCCGCTTTTGTCTCATTGAGACGCCTCCTTGGACTCGTTTTGGTGACCCTGGTCTGTACCGGCTGCAGCTGGGGCTGGGTTCCATTCATTGGCGGAGACGACGATGATGAACAGCTACCCGAAATCGAAACCAGCGAGCAACGTCTGTACCGCGATGCCCAGCGCCTTCTGCGCGGCAGCAATTACCAGCAGGCCATCGGGACGCTGGAAATGCTCGAAGCACGGTACCCATTCGGCCGTTTTGCCGAGCAAGCCCAGCTGGAACTCGTCTACGCCCGGTACATGTCGTTCGATCTTGACGGTGCCTCGGCGGCCGCTGAACGCTTCATTCGCCTGCACCCGAACCACTCGAACGTCGACTATGCCTACTACCTGAAAGGCCTCGCCAGCTACAGCAAAAACCAGAGTCTCATGGATCGTCTGTTCGAGACTGACGAGTTCAAACGCGACATGGTGCCTGCCCAGACAGCGTACGCGGATTTTGCGCAACTCCTCGCGCGTTTCCCGAACAGCCCGTATGTAGCCGATACCAAGCAGCGCATGGTTCACCTGCGCAACCTCCTGGC
>JANQFF010000066.1 GCA_028277965.1 Pseudomonadales bacterium | reverse complement strand
ACAGGTGCGACGCATGCGTCGCACGTGGCGAGTCCGAATTCGCTACGCGAAATCGGCGCGGAACGCATATCAGCGTTCCGTGGTGATGCGAGCCCCGTGGGTTCGATACCGGAAGTTAATCCGGCAGGGATGCCGAGGAGGTCACGTAGGAGCGGCTTTAGCCGCGATCTGACCTACCACTTCTCTGGAAGCTTCTTCCCAACCAGTTCGTTTTTGAGCGTCACGTACTGCGGCAGACCGTTTTTGTATACAGGGTAGTCTTCCCCTTCAATGAGAGGCGCCAGGTACCTTCGGGCTGCCGCCGTTATGCCAAACCCATCCGCACTGATGTAGTTCTTTGGCATCTTGCGCTCGACGTTAGCCACACGGCTCAGTTTGGCTTCCCCAATTTTCCAACGGTACGGTTTGTCGCTTGTCCGCACGATTGTTGGCATGACCGCGTTCTTCCCGGCGACAGCAAACTCCACCGCCGCTTTGCCTAATGCATACGCCTGGTCCACGTCCGTCTTCGAGGCTACATGTCGGGCTGCGCGTTGCAGGTAATCCGCAACCGCCCAGTGATATTTGTAGCCGAGCCTGGACTTAACAAGCTCCGCAACCATCGGGCCGACCCCGCCGAGTTGTGTATGGCCGAATGCATCTTTACCGCCCGCATCTGCCAGGAAGGTTCCGTCTTTGTACTGTGCACCCTCTGAAACGACGATGACGCAATAACCCTTCTCTTCTACTGTGGTTTTGACCTTCTTCAGAAATTTCCGCTGCTGAAAGGGGACTTCAGGTAACAAAATGATATGCGGCGGATCCCCTGGTCTGTCCTGGGCTAATGCGCCTGACGCTGCAATCCAGCCTGCATGACGCCCCATCACCTCGAGAACAAATACCTTTGTGGACGTTTCACACATGGACGCCACGTCCATGGCCGCCTCCCGCGTAGAAACGGCCACGTATTTGGCGACCGAACCGAACCCCGGGCAGCAGTCGGTGACGGGCAGGTCGTTGTCTACCGTTTTGGGTATCCCGATACAGGTGAGGGGGTATCCCAGACGCGCACCCAGTTGAGACACCTTGTTAGCTGTGTCCTGGGAATCACCGCCGCCGTTGTAGAAAAAGTAACGGATACCATGTGCCCGGAACACATCGATGAGCCGCTGATACTCGCGGGCGTTTTCCTCTAGTGACTTCAGCTTGTAGCGGCAGGACCCAAACGCTCCGCTTGGTGTCTGTCGCAAACCGGCTATCGCCCGCTTCGACTCTTTGCTGGTATCGATGAGCTCTTCGTTCAAAGCCCCCAGGATGCCATTGCGCCCCGCATATACCTTTCCAATCACCGACTTGTGCTGGTGGGCAGTTTCAATCACACCACACGCAGACGCATTGATGACAGACGTAACCCCTCCTGATTGGGCATAAAACGCATTGGCTCTGGCCATGGTGATCCTTTTGTTACGAGAGTTTTGAGAGTTTCGAAACGGCGTACTATATCCCGTGCCCTGTTCCATTTGTGCGACAATTTGCGCCTTTCGCAGTTAAACGTTGCCAGCCACCCGATGTTACCCATAGCTCTCGTTGTCTTAAGGATCTGCACGCTGCGCAGCGGTCCGGATGACCTCCCCGCAAACAACTTCCTGCTCGGGCTTGTGATTGCAATCAACGTGACCCTGTCCATCTCCCTCTACGTGACGGTGAACGAAGCAACCTTCCTCACCGCGACGACTCTGGTCATCGTCAGTCTGGCCGGAACGGCCGGTGTGGTCTGGGTCATCCTCACACTGATGGAACTTGCAAACCGCTTCCCGCAAACCCTGATGGCGCTCATTGGTGTCGATATCGTTCTGACGGTTCTGTCCGGGATCGCAGCGGCATTTACAACAGGCAGTGAAGGCACCGTTTCCACCACAGGAGCGTCGATTATTACGCTCCTCATGATCTGGAACCTTGCAATCTTTGCGAACATCTTCAAGCGCGCGATGAATATTCACATCGGTTTCGGTTTTGCGATGGCCCTTTTTGTGGTGATATTTTCAGTAGCAGTCAGCCAGGCAGCAATTTCGTGAAAGGACACATCTATTTTCTTGGCATCGGCGGGACGCTGATGGGCAGCCTCGCACAACTTGCGCAAGAAGTTGGTTACCGGGTCACCGGCAGCGACAACGCCATCTATCCACCCATGAGCGATCTCCTTGCAGACGCCGGAATCGAGGTCTATGAAGGCTTCGATCCAAAACAACTCGACCCGGAACCTGACCTCGTTGTCATCGGTAACGCAGGGCTTCCCAGGGGGCATGAAGCCGTCGAGTACATTCTCGAAAGAGGCATGCGCTATACGTCCGGTGCCGAGTGGTTGGGGGACGCCATCCTCCACGGTCGCTGGGTTCTCGCGGTAGCCGGGACCCACGGCAAGACAACAACCGCCAGCATGCTCGCCTGGATTCTCGACCACGCAGGTCTCAACCCCGGCTACCTCATAGGGGGAGCGCCCCTCAACTTCAGCGGATCGGCGCGAGTCGGCGAAACGCCTTTTTTTGTCGTCGAAGCCGATGAATACGACACAAGTTACTTCGACCGCCGTTCCAAGTTTGTGCACTATCGCCCACGTACGGTCATCCTCAACAACCTCGAATTCGACCACGCTGATATTTTTGAAGATATCGGCGAGATCCAGACCCAGTTCCACCACCTACTGCGTACGGTCCCCTCCGGAGGCCTGATTGTCGCCCCCAGCCAGGACGATCACGTGACCGAGGTCCTGCAACTCGGGTGCTGGGCACCTGTTGCGAGGGTAGGCGAAAGCGCCCCCAGAAAGACGGTAGATCAGGACACCGGGGAACTCTGGACGGCAGATGGTGAGAACCACACGTTCGACGTAAAGCTGAATGGCGAGACAGCCGGTTCAATTACCTGGAACCTCCTCGGCAGACACAATCAGCACAATGCTCTGAATGCGATAGCCGCTGCCCGTCACGCGGGTGTCCCAGTCGAAAATGCAATCGAAGCGCTCAGCCAGTTCAGAGGTGTGAAGCGTCGTCTCGAGGTGCTGCACCAGGACCCGAATCTCGTCATCTACGACGACTTTGCTCACCATCCCACAGCCATTCGCAGCACCCTGGAAGGATTACGCCGGGAAGTCGGTAGCGACGATATCCTCGCCGTCGTTGAGCCCAGAACACACACGATGTCGCTCGGCACGCTACGCCATGAGCTCACTACCTGCTGCGCCGCTGCCGACCGTGTCATCTGGTTCCGCGGCGAGAACATCAAGTGGGACCTCACAGAGGTCACACAGAACTGCGTGGTACCTGCCAAGATGTTTGACGATCACGCAGCACTGGCAGACGCCCTCGTTGGCGAACGTGCTAACTACTCCGATAACAAACGACTGCACATCGTCATTATGAGCAACGGTGCATTCGGCGGGATCTACCAGATGCTGCTCGACCGGCTTTGACGCCAGTTAGATAAACAGAGAGGAAAACGGGGAAACAATGAAATCACTAACCATGCTGCTGCTGGCAGTATCCGCACCGTTCGCTTCCGCTGTCGAGTGGTACCCGTCTAAATACGGTGCCGATGACACCCTGGGTGCGATTAACAATCTTTCGCCCAAGAAGGTCATGCAGGCAGCAAAGCTCGTTACCACCGGCAAGTCTTATCGACTTGGTGTCGAGACCGGCCCAACTTCTCCGGCCTATCCACCACGTTCCTATTCGATGACTGTCCTGCAGCTGGACGATGGTACCGGCACCCCTCTCGGCATTAACAAGGCAACAGGTAATGACGACCTCATGAATCTCTGGATGGGCATCGGTAGCCAGATCGACGGCCTCGGGCACATGGGGATCAACCACACCTACTACAACGGCAACCATGCAAGCGACTTCGTCACCCCCAAGGGTCTAACGAAGCTCTCAATCGACAAACTCCCACCCATCGTGTCGCGGGGAGTGCTCCTCGACATGACAAAACACTATGGCCAGAACCCACTGCCTGAAGGCACCGCCATCAACAGCGGTGAGATCAAAGCGGTCGCAAAGAAGAACGGTACGGAAATCGAATCCGGTGACGTCGTCCTCCTACATACAGGCTGGCTAAACGTCATGGATGCCGACCCCAGTCGATTCATGAACGGACAACCGGGGCTTGGGCTCGATGGCGCCAGGTACCTCGCGGCCTCGGGTGTCGTTGCTGTGGGTGCTGACAACTGGGCGCTGGAAGTCATCCCGGCCGAAAATCCGGACCATGCATTTCCCGTCCATCCCGAACTCCTTGCCAAGAACGGGGTCTACATCCTGGAAAACATGGACACACGGGAGCTGGCGGCTGACGGCGTAACGGAGTTCCTCTTCGTTCTCGGACAACCCCGATTTGTGGGTGCGGTCCAGGCTGTGATCAACCCGGTCGCTATCCGCTGAACGTTTAACCGGGAAATCTATGCACCTTGAGCCTGAGAATCGCGGGGCACTGCAAACCCTTGCCCGCAACCATGGCTGGATACCCGCTGACGTGGAAATTACAGACATGGAAGTGGCCGGAGCTGGAAACATGAACCGCGTCTATCGCGCTCGGCTTTCCAACGGAACGTCCATCGTTTTCAAACAGGCTGTACCGTTCGTCGCCAGATATCCCGACATCCCGGCACCCATAGAACGCCTGGCAACGGAGCATGCAATTTACTCAACGCTGGGAACACACGACAAAGTCGCAAGTGCCATGCCGAAACTGCTCGGCTACGCCAACGATGTGCACTTACTCGCCCTCGAAGATCTTGGACCTGGGGCTGACTTCACTCATCTCTATCAGGCAGACGCAGACACCCCGATCGTGCCGCTTTGTGAGCTTGCGGCCTGGCTGGGTGAACTCCACAGCCTCGACGTCGACAGCTCAACGACACTGGCCAATCACTCCATGCGTGAACTCAACCACGAGCACATCTTCGAAGTCCCTTATTTTGAGGACAACGGCGTGACTCTGAGCACGGCTCTGGAAGAAGCAGCCTGTCAACTGAGGCACAACGAAGCCCTGATGACACGCATCAAAGACCTGGGTGACGTTTACCTTCATGCTGACGGCCCCTCGTTGCTCCACGGCGACTTCTACCCCGGGAGCTGGGTAAGAGACGCGCAGGACAACTGCCGGGTCATCGATCCGGAATTCGGGTTCCTCGGTCCACCGGAATTTGACGTGGGCGTGTTCCGCGCACACCTCCTGATGGCATCGCTTGGCGATGAGGAGGCCGAGCAGGTTCTTGCACACTACACGGGGCGTGACGGCATCAGTTGGGAGCTCGTGCAAGGATTTGCGGGTGCTGAAGTCATTCGCCGCCTGCTCGGCGTCGCTCAACTTCCGGTACCAGACGATGACAGCCTCAAACTCGCCTGGATTGAAAAGGCAACCCAATGGATAAATGTATGACCAGGCTCATCATCGATACGGATGTCGCACTGGGTGTCTGGCACAAAGGACGGCCGAGGGACATCGACGACGGTTTTGCGATTGTTGAGGCCATCAATTCTCCGCTCATCGATCTGGTCGGAATTACCTGCGTGTACGGCAACGGTCCTATCGACGAGGTTTTCCGGGTCGCAAATGAGATTGTCGACCTGAAGGAAGCAAACGTTCCCGTCACCCCCGGGGCCGCCGGCCCGATGGCAGACAATGCAGACACCAATCCTGCGGTTGAATACCTTGCAGACGCCCTCAGGAAAGAGCGGCTCACAATCGCTGCGATCGGGCCACTCACCAACATCGCCCTTCTCATCCGACATCATCGCGACGTGATCGACCAGATCGATCAGCTCATCGTGGTAGCAGGTCGCTCCCCGGGTCGAGAGTTCTACATCGGGGACGCAGGTCCGGTTCAGGACTTCAACTTCGAAAACGATGTTGAAGCCGCCCGGGTCGTCATGGATTCGGGAATCGACTGTGTATTGATGGGATTCGAGCTGACATCGCAGGTGTGTGTGACCCGCGAAGATCTCGAGACCATCGCCTCACGGGGTAATTCGACCGCAAGCTACTTCTACGAGAACTCCGTGGCGTGGTGTGACTACTGGACGGACACGTTTCCCGAAGATACGGGTTTCCACCCCTGGGACTCAGCGACGATCGCGTGGCTGTTGAATCCAGACTGGTTTTTGCATGAACAGCGGGGCTGTGCCATTACGGAAGATCCGCCACGGTTCGATTGCGGTCCCGATATATCAGGCCCGCAACATACTTACTGTTACGGGTTTGAGGCGAATGGAGACCGGTCGTTTGTCGATGCCGTCACAAGAGAGGTTTATTAGCTATCGCCGGTGTGTAAGACGACGGTGATGGATGCCGTGATAGATTAGGGTGCAAAGACGCCTTTGAGCTGGGGGAACTCATGTCCCGTCGACTGCTGCAGACTGTCAATCTGGCAATCGCCCTCCTCACCCTTTTTCTGGCGGGTTCTTCCCTGATCTTCGGTGCGGGGAGCCCTGTCTACGCGGGTGCTGAGATTCCGGAGATACCGGTTCTCGACAGCAACCTGCGGTTCATGGGTGGTATGGGACTGGGTATAGCGCTGGCTCTGATCTGGATCACCCCTCGAATTGAGACACACAACCGTATTCAGAGTAGCGTGGATCTGCGCCCTGCTTGGCGGAATTGGCCGTCTTATATCAATCCTGGTGATCGGCATGCCTCCACTGCCGCTTGTGATCTTCACCGTGATTGAGGTCCCCCTTGTCCCCGTACTCATCTACTGGCAACACCTGGTTGCTGAAAACCACACGGGAGAAACAGGTCCATGAACCTCGACGCAACCACATACAAACTTGGTCGATATACGTTCAAGCTGGCCGACCGGGACCTTGGGGATGACGGCGGCCTCGCCATACACGTCTACGGGCCAACGCTTTCTGGTGACGAGGAAGTCCTGCGTTTCGACTGCTTCAGGCATCAACCTCACTACCACATCGCATGGTCTTACCGGGACGATCCATTTATACCGATCGAGGCAACTGACCCGTTTGCGTGGGCAATCGACAAACTGAGAACCGACTTTGTGCAGTTGTTGGCTGAAGCGGATGCTGTACCGGCGTCCGCCGAAGAACTTCACGAGCTTGACGAAGTATTGAATTCACTGGCCCTCTCGGGGGCGTCGCCTGACAAGCAGGGGTAGAAGATGATCAAAGGTGTACACACGATGTTCTATACATCTCAGGAACGGGAACTGCGCGAATTCATCCGAGACAAACTTGGTCTGCCCGCAACCGATGTCGGTGGCGGATGGCTCATTTTCGATCTGCCTGAAGCCGATATGGGCTGTCATCCGGCAGACGCTGCTGATGGCAAACCGTCCGGGACACATTACGTGTCCTTCTACTGTGATGACATCAACACAACTGTGGCGGAGTTGTCCGCTCGAGGTGTCGAGTTTCTGGATGAGGTGAGCGACGTGGGTTACGGCCTTGCCATTCACTTCGAGATGCCGGGCGGTGTGCCGGTTGAGCTCTATCAACCTTCCTACAAGTAGGCGCTCACCCGAGAGGTTTGGACATACGCAGGGATAGTGTCGGCATCAACCGCACCTCAGGCCATTCGAAATCGACACTCCATCCGCGGTTTTTGTAGAACTCGATGGCCGTGTCATTCCCGATGGAGACATCCAGGGACAGACGCCTTGAGCCTGCCGCTCGCGCCTGTCTTTCGAACTCATCAAGAAGTACTGAGCCAACACCTCCAACCCGCGTGTTCTGATCGACAGCAATAAACTGCAGGTAGTAGTCGTTGTCCTCGATTGAATCGTTCACCCGCATGACCGGCGCCAGGAAAACTTCGACAATCCGCATACGCAGCCGCAGCTTACCCGCAGCCCGGTGCAACGGGTCGCGGGACGAACGTCGATGAGCGGCAGTTGTATACGCGAGAATCATGCCGACAACAGCGTTGGCACGCTCAGCAAACGTTACGTTTTCGTAGGAAAGGTCATGATCCGTTTCGGTGAAGGCCGTTGAGATAATCCTGTCAGCGTCTTTGCCGAACATGACGCTCATAAACCCCTCTGACGCCACCTCCGCGTATCTTGCACAGAGTAGACCGTCCTCTTTGTTGGGTTGTGCGGCTCTGAGGGTGATCACATCCATACCTCATGCATGTGTTGCGTGGTTAATCGTTATACGCACGTGACTGGAAGATATTACGCCAAGACGGTACAAATCGGTTTCCTTCCACGCGTTGCAACCCGATGACATCGATCCGTCCCCAATACCACCTGCGTCAGACTGACACCGGTATCGATGCCTGGGACGTCAAACGTCTCATCAGCCTTGCAGAGGAGCTCACACCGTATTCGGTCGATCCCGGTTCCTTTGAAGAGTTGAACAACAATCACTGGTACTTCCAGAACACACGCGCACCGACGCCGCTCAGCATTATTGAGCACATTCGTCTCATCCAGGATTGTGACCTTGCATATCCCGTCATTCTCGATGCAGACGGTCGTGTCATGGATGGCATGCACCGCATTTGTAAAGCCATTCTGGAAGATGTGCCGTCGATACAGGCTGTCCGGTTCGAAGTTGATCCGGAGCCGGATTTTGTCGACTGTGATCCCGCGGCGCTGCCATATGAGTGAGGGTGTCCAATCGCGGCTAAAGCCGCTCCTACAGGTGCGACGCATGCGTCGCACGGGCGAGCAGCGGAGCGCGTACCCGCGATCCGCGGTGATGCGAGCCCCGTGGGTACGATACCGGAAGTTAATCCGGCAGGGATGCCCAGGAGGTCACGTAGTAGCGGCTTTAGCCGCGATCTGCCTTGCGGTTGTGACATCAAATGCTTACGCCGAGTATTTGAACGCCCACGTTCCCGAGGGCTGGGTACACACCGGCGATGTGGGCGGGAACCGGATACGCATCTCGAACTATGTTGCCCCGGATGCATCCGCATCACTCGTTTATGAATCGCTGAGAGACGATAACCCTCCGTCGCCTGAAACGTTTGTCATCGACTGGCTGGAGGGCGCACGATCGCGATGTGAGGAGCTGGCTGACTACAGCGTGTTCACGGGAAACGAAAACAACTTCCCGACCGCTGTTCATCTCGCCCGATGTAAAGACGATGAGGTAAGCCTGCTGAAAGTCATTCAGGCTTCCGGTCACCTCTTTACGGTTGTCTGGCAGTCAAACCACACGGACGATGAAGTACTCAAAACCTGGATGCGGATCTTCCGGGAGATCCGGGTTCTTACTGACGCCGATGCTCAGAACTGACTGTCATCCAGTCCCATCAGGGCATCCGTGCCAGCCATGATGCTCTTCTCGAGCCCTTCGGTACGCGGCAACAGACGTTCGAAAAAGTACTGGGCAGTCGTCCGCTTCGCTTTCCCGAAGTCGTCATCTCCTGCAACGGCTGCCATACGTGCCCACAACCACGCATAAATCGACAAGCCCGTCAGGTTGAGGTAGTCCACGCTCACCGCACCTGGCAGGTTGGCATCATCTTTTGTGCGTTCTACGAGGGAATCCGTGACACGCATGAGCCGGTCCAGCGCGGCATCCATATCCCCCCGCAGGTCGCCAGCGACCTCACTTTGAGACATCTCGTCTAGGAGACGCTTGAGCGTGTCACCACCATCCCTCAGTACTTTGCGACCGATGAGGTCAAATGCCTGTATGCCGTTGGTGCCTTCATAGATCTGAGCGATACGCACATCTCTGACAATCTGCTCCACGCCCCATTCCTGGATATAGCCATGGCCGCCAAACACCTGCTGAGCCAGTACCGCGCCATCGAACCCGCTGTCGCTCAAGAACGCTTTGGCTATCGGCGTGAGAACCTCGGATCTAGCCTGAGCAACTTCATCACCCTTGTATTTGGCAAAGTCGAGCTGCATACCAACAAAAAGGCCAAAGGCACGACCGGCTTCCGTCATTGCCCGCTGAGACATCAACATACGCCGTACGTCCGGATGAACGAGGAGCGAATCCGCTGGTCCATCCGGGTTCTGTGCGCCCGTCGGGCTTCTGCCTTGCAGTCTGTCACGGGCATAACTGACTGACTGCTGATAGGCGAGCTCTCCGGCTCCGAGGCCCTGGAGCCCAACAGACAGCCGCTCGTAATTCATCATTGTGAACATTGCTGCGAGGCCCTGATTCTCCTCTCCAAGGAGATAGCCGATGGCACCGTCGTAGTTCATGACGGACGTTGCGCTGCCCCGTATGCCCATTTTGTGTTCGATCGAGCCGCTGGCGAAGCTGTTGCGTTCACCGAGGGATCCGTCTTCATTCACGAGGAATTTCGGGACAATAAAGAGGGAAATTCCCCGGGTTCCGCCGGGCGCGTCAGGCAATTTGGCAAGGACCAGATGGATGATGTTCTCAGCCAGATCATGTTCCCCACCTGTGATGAAAATCTTGGTGCCGGTTATGCGGTAAGCACCGTCCGCCGCGGGCTCCGCTCGCGTGCGCATGATGCCGAGATCACTACCTGCGTGAGCTTCGGTCAACGCCATGGCGCCACACCATTCCCCTGCGTACATGCGGGGCAGGTAGGTGGATTTCTGCTCCGGCGTGCCGTGAGCGTCGATGC
Organism: Pseudomonadales bacterium; assembly: GCA_028277965.1. Classification (GTDB taxonomy): domain Bacteria; phylum Pseudomonadota; class Gammaproteobacteria; order Pseudomonadales; family Azotimanducaceae; genus UBA4421. Next base: position 20,109 of record JANQFF010000066.1, on the reverse strand, counting down.
AGAGCGATGCACCCACCGTCAGCGTGCCGTAGAGGTATAAACTTGTATTGGCTGCCCAGAGCATCTCTTCGACGAGGCAAGCAAGCATTTTCGGCATGCCCTGCCCGCCGTACTCGGGATTCCCGGCAAGTCCGAGCCAGCCACCCTGGGCAAGCTCGGCGAACGCGCCTTTGAACGCCTCAGGGGTTGTGACCTCACCGGCTTCCCACACACACCCTTCCTGGTCGCCAACCTCATTGGTGGGCGCGATCACCTCGCTTGCGAGCCTGCCGCCTTCGCTGACGACCGCTTCCACGAGATCCTGAGAAAAGTCGGCAAATGCCGGGATCTCCGGCCACATATCCTGAACTTTGAAGAGTTCAAAAAGCAGGAATTGAGCGTCTCTTTCCGGAGCTTGATATTCCATTGATGTTCGTCCCCCTGAAAGACGCTATGTTATTTGATCTAATGCCAACGGACCATGGAAACAATCACGATCGAACCGGGTGTCAGCGTCAACGGCATATCCTTCGGATGCCCGCTGACGACATTGCTCGATGAGCTCGGAGAACCGGACGACGCGCTTGAGAATTACACCGGCGAACTGGAGATGCTGTACGGTGATAGCTTCTACCGGTCCCAGGCAAATCGCTTTGTCGAGTGCACGTACCCCGACACGTATCAGTTCGTTGTGGGAGACGTGGCTGTTGTTTCCATGTATGAGTGGCTCGGCGCACAACCGGGTTTTGTAGACAGGGCGCGCTTCCGGATTTGCCTCGAGTTCTCGATGGCTTATGACTTTCGCGATCCCGCCCACGGCAGCATTACGATTTTCGAGCGCGGACGCTGGGACTATATCCTGCAATCACAGCAGTAGCAGGCTGGCAGCATACATCTCGATGAAAGACCAGCATTGGCTCAATGTCTCAGTTTCGCTCCGGCCTGCATGCCACCCTCGACCAGCTAGTTCCTGATATCTGTGTGTTCTGTCACTGTGCTTTCAGGCATCGTCCCGAAATACCGCTGTGTCCTTACTGCACATCCTCCCTCCCGGAAAATACACCTTGCTGCCGGTTCTGCGCTTTGCCCCTGGAGGACAGCCACGATACCTGCGGTGAATGCCTGCTTGCGCCGCCCGAACCTGAACACCTGACACTGGCACCATGTCTCTACAAGGATGAGGGGCGTTTTCTGGTCCATCAGTTCAAGTTCAATCAGGGTATACGGGAAGGCCGCGTTCTCGCGCACCTGGTGTGTGAGCTGACAGCCGATCACTACGATGCAGCATTACCTGACCTTCTGATCCCTGTCCCGACCTCCTGGAGGCGCCAATTCCAGCGGGGTTTCAATCCCGCGGGAGCGCTGGCCGCTTTCATTGGGGAGACCCTGCACATCCCCATCGACCACCGTGTGGCGCGAAAAAAGCACACCCGGCCTCAACGCCAGCTGTCGCGCAGCGAGCGTCTGAAACTGCCGGTCAGTACTTTCAGCGTTCAGCGTCCACTCACGGGCAGGCACGTTGTGCTGATCGACGACGTCATGACAACCGGAAGGACCTTCGATGTATTGCGCCGGGTCTGTTATCGGGCGGGAGCGACCCGGGTCGACGCCTGGTGCGCCGCCCGCGCGGTAATCTAAAGGCTTGAATAAGAGGTGCCCTTAGCCGGTAACTGTCTATACAGTGCACGTGCTCATGCTCACGAATGAAACCCCATACGACAACCTGTCTCCCGATACGATCTTGAATGCGATCGAGTCCGTGGGGCTTTTGCCCACGGGCAGTCTGCTTGCTCTCAACAGCTACGAAAACCGCGTCTACCAGATAGAACTCGAAGAAGGTGAATTTGTCGTTGCGAAATTCTATCGGCCGGAGCGCTGGAGCGACGCTGCGATACGAGAAGAACACACGTTTACGCAGGCGCTGTATGATGCTGAAATCTCTGTTGTGCCGCCTCTGGAGATCGATGGCGACACCCTTTTTGAACACGCGGGCTTTCGGTTTTCAATCTCACCGCGCCAGGGTGGACATCCTCCAAACCTGGAAAACCTCGACGACCTGGAAGTACTCTCGCGAACGATTGCCCGGATGCACGCAACCGGGTCCATCACCCGGTTTGAACACCGGCGCACCCTGTCAACAGATGTCCTTGGCACCGAAAGTCGGGAATACCTGCTTGCCAGCAGTTTCCTGCCTGAAGACCTGGTTCATGCGTATGAAACCCTGACGAGCGATCTCCTGGCGCGCATCTCCCCTGTCATGATGGATGTGACCAACATCCGGATTCACGGCGACTGCCACATGGGAAACGTATTGTGGCGGGGCGACACCCCACATTTTGTCGATTTCGACGATTGCATGATGGGTCCCCCGGTACAGGACCTCTGGATGTTGCTGTCTGGTGAGCGATCTGAGCAAACTGCGCAGATTGCGACAATTCTGGATGCATACAGCGACTTCCACACTTTCGACCCGGCCTCTTTGCGACTCATCGAGCCATTGCGCACCCTTCGAATCATGCACCATGCGGCGTGGATCGCGCGCCGCTGGCACGACCCTGCCTTCCCCGCTGCGTTCAGCTGGTTCAACACTCCCCGCTACTGGTCGGAACACCTTTTATCGCTGCGTGAACAGCTCGCTCTGCTGGACGAACCACCCCTCACTTGGCTTTGAGCGGAGGATGTGAGGTTTGATAAGCCGCTCACACTTTTTTTGATTCGGTCATTAGAAAATCTCGTCAAGGAACACACGCAGGACCAGGATGGTTATGGAACAAACGCTGCAAGAGTCAGCGGACGCAGGCATTGCTCAACCCAACCGGCGTAAGTTCGGTAGCTTTTTCTTAAAGCCCGAATACAACCTCAAATTCGGATACCGGATAATCTCCGCCGGGTTTGTGTTTTTTGGCGCCACTGCGTGGCTCGTCTGGCAGAAACTGGGCCAGTACGACGTCATGTTGAACCTGGGGTTTGACGGCCACGTCTCCCCACTCGCAGCAGCCGGTGTCCTGGGCGAAATTGCACAAATCACACTGGGCGGATTCCTGGGATTTGTACTCTACGCATCCATGTACGCGCTGTTGACCTGTCATCGGGTAGGCGGACCGACGGTCGCAATTCTGGACACCATTCAGCGCATGAAGTACGGCGAGTATCAGCTCGATCGCAAATTGCGCAAAGCTGATGAATTACAGCCTGTTCAGGAAGAACTGATCAAACTGGCTGAGACGCTGCAGGAGAAAAAGCATGACTGATCGTAGTCAGGGCTACACCTTGATCGAACTTATGGTAGTGGTGATTGTCATCGGTGTACTCGCCGCTATTGCCGCGCCGCTCTACACAAAATACTCGCAGAGTGCGCAGATGGGTAAAGCCAATCACTTCTATCAGGAAGCGATCAAGCTCGCCAAGACCAAACAGGCCGAAAATCGAACAGCAGTTGCGATCGGAGCAGTCATGACCGCTCCCACGACAACTGACGGCTGGCTCGATGAATTTGGGGTTGGTGACGCTCCAGGAGGCGGACCTGCTTACGTTGCCGGTGCGGGTGACGCTTCAACCGGAGCCATTGGCGTTGCGACAGTCGACGATACTGTCGTCACAATTACCCGGCCAGCTTATATCGACCTCGCAGCGTTCCAGGCAACCGTCGATGACGGTATCGTCACCGAGATAGAACTCTAGCCGACCTCCGAGAGGTCCGTTTCCGCCTCGGGCGAGCGGACCTTTCTTTCTGAAACGTCTCCCAGAACTTCACATCGATTGCGAATGAGATTTGCATACTGCATGAGCAGCCAGTCACGCTGTTCGGCAGGACACGCAGCAATCTGAGCTTCAAAATCCCGCATCACACGTTCCTCTGCCGGTACCTCAGCCGGTTCAATGCCTGTATCCCCAAGCCTTTGCGCCGCTTCGACATGGGTCGGATACACCCTCATGTTCCTGAGAATTGCAACATCCATCGCGAGCGCAGCTTCTTCCGGTGTTTCGAAGCTCCCCGAGATCGGCTCACCGCAATGCAGGTGCACTCTTCCTTTCTGCCCGATGAGACCAATCACAATGCTCTCAACATCCTCCTGGGCACTTTTGTCGTATTCCCCGTCGCGGTCGAGCATGTAGAGCTCGTACGCCTTGCGCAGGGCGCATGGATCGAGCTCGTAAGAGACTGAAACAGGTACAACGTCGCACCGCTCGAACAGCGCGTTCAATGAATCGTCAGCGTCTTTGTGCGCCAGCGCGAGCATTTTGAGCAGCGCAGGTTCTGTTTTGTCTCGGCCATCTTTGGCGCGGCCTTCGCGCTGGGCAATCCAGATCGACACACCATCCTCGAGACTCTGCCGGATATATCCACTGGTGCGTTGCATCGCCTGGAGCGTCGCTTTTGCCCCTGTGACGGTCCGCTCAACAACAAAACTCTTGTTGAGCCGCATCAGATCGGCCGCCAGCTGATTCGTCAGCAGGTTGTCTCCAACAGCACTGCGGCTGGTTTCATGTCCAGCCTTGTGAATGAGGAAATTCAGGAGAGAGGAATCGTTGACGATATCGCGATGGTTCGAAACAAAGAGATAGTGTTTGTCGGGACTGAGGCGATCCAACCCCGATATGCTTAGATCGGTCACCGTCGAGTACGTGAGTTTTTCGAAATAACCCGCAAGGAACATCTGCACGTCGTATACGCTTTTCAGATGCCGGGTTTTGACCTTCAGAATGAGACGTGTCAGGACCTCACCCAGCGTTGTTCCATGAAAAGCGGGCGGCAGGACGAGCTTGGACGCTGCTCTCGGCAGTTCCGGGTTCTTCAGAACCCTGGCAACGATGGCCGGTACCTCGTGGTCATGGTACGGCCGGATACCATCGTAGTCTGACATGGCGTGCACAGTATCGTTTTCGACGTAGAAAACAAGCACGCAAATTCTCAAGTAGCCTTGCTACCATGACCTTTTCCAGCCAGGAGAATGATCATGGGTTTGGGAATTCGTCCGTTTGAACACGGATTGCACGACCTGGGTGCCGGTGCGTATGCCTGGATACAACCTGACGGAGGCTGGGGTTGGAGCAACGCGGGCCTGATTGTAGATGGCGACGAGAGCCTGCTTGTAGACACGCTTTTCGATGTCCCACTGACACAGAGGATGCTCGATGCGATGAGGGACGCCGAACCGGGTGCCACCCGTCATATCGAATACCTGGTGAATACCCATGCCAACGGCGACCACTGCAACGGTAACGAGCTCGTGGCTGACGCCACAATCATTTCTTCCGAAGCCTGCCTGGAAGAGCTTGCCGAGGAAAATCCCGAGATGATGCAGAATCTCATCGACTCTGCCCCGGACATGGGGGAGGTTGGGGAGTTCTTCCTGCACTGCTTCAGCGCCTTCGATTTCAGAAATATCAACCGCGCGCTGCCTAATAAAACATTTACTGACGGGATGGATATCACCGTCGGGGACAAAGCTGTGCACCTTGAGCAGGTTGGGCCTGCGCATACCGCCGGGGACGTACTCGCTTACGTCCCCGGTGACCGCATCGTTTTCACCGGGGACATCCTCTTTGTCGAAGGTCATCCAATCATCTGGGCAGGACCCATCCAGAACTGGATCGATGCCTGTGACTACATGACTGGCCTCGATGTGGACGTTGTCGTCCCGGGGCACGGGCCTGTCACAGACAAGAAAGGTGTAGCGGCTGTTCGTGGGTATCTGACTTACGTGCGGGACGAAGCGAAAAAACGCTATGACGCAGGCCTCGACATATTCGATGCGGCGATGGATATCTCCATGTCCGACTACGACAGCTGGGGTGACGGCGAGCGCATTGTCGTCAACGTCGCGACTCTCTACCGGGAGTTCAGCAGCGACCCGACCCCGCCCAACGTTGTAGAACTTTTCGGCATGATGGCGAAAATCCACAAAGACCGGCGTGCCTGAATCCATTCATGTCCGCGACATGGAGATTCGCGACCAAGCTGCCATCGTCGGGATCTACAACCACTACATCGAAACGAACCACTGCACTTTCGATACCCGTCCGTTCACTGTGGAGGAGCGTGCGCCCTGGTTCGATCAGTTCAACGGTGACATGTATGTCTGCCTGGTAGCAGAACACGAAGACCGCATTGCAGGTTATGCCTGCAGCTTCCGGTTCAAAGAGAAGCCGGCATACAGGACCTCAGTTGAGATCAGCGTGTACGTCGATCATGACACGCGGCAAAAGGGGATCGGTTCGACCCTCTACGAACACCTCTTCAGACGACTGGCATCCCAGCCGCTGCACCGGGCATATGCGGGGATCACGCTGCCGAACGACGCTTCCATTGAGCTCCATACCCGGTTTGGTTTTGAGAAAGTTGGGCAATACCGCGAGGTGGGATACAAATTCGACCGCTACTGGGACGTGGCGTGGTATGAGAAAGATCTATAGAGAAATCCTGCTACCTTTGTAGGAGCGGCTTCAGCCGCGATTCATAAGCTGAAAGCAGCCCTTCCCAGTATCCACGCACCCATCGCCAGCAGCAGCAGGTACGCCATTCGCTTGATGGTCTCTTCCGTTACCGGCGGAGCAAACTGCCGGCCCAGCCAGGTACCAACTGCTACTACCGGCAGGCCAATTGCAGCAAACGTCAGGACTTCTCCTGTCAGCCCGCCCTGGACACCGACGAAGACCGTGCGTGTGCTTGTCGTAAGCACAAAACCCGCTAGAAGCGTGGCTCGGATCACCGCCAGGGTCAACGGCTGACTGTACATGAAGAACCCCATTACCGGACCGCTGGCCGAGAACATTCCCCCAACCAACCCCCCGGTCACGCCGGTCACAAACGAAACACTGCGACCCGAGACCGACTCCCAGGGATGCGGCTTCAGGTACATGGATAGACCGCCGATGGTGATGAAGAGGCCAAGGACAATTTCCAGCGCCGAGCGCGTATTGCCGTCCATCCACTGCATCAGCTGCAGCCCGGCAAAGATGGCAGGCACCTGACCCACAGCCAGCCACACGAAAAGCTTCTTATCGATGTGTCTGGTCTGACCCCAGAGGGAGAGGATCACGTTCACGATCGTGAGGAGGCTGATCACGGCTGCGAGCGTCGGCACGTCCATCAGGCGCAGGCCACCACCGACAGCGACAATCAGCATGGCCATGGCAAATCCGGCAACTGCCTGGATGTAGCTGCCAACAAATACAACAAGAATGAACCCGACCAGGGCCCACATCTCCATCCCTCTTAGTCCCCTGGATTGCTTCAGCACAGAAGCCTGCTAGTCTGCCCACACCGGATAAACGCCACAAGTTCGCGAGGAGGAGCACACTTGGACCTGGGCCTAACCAATCAAACAGCGCTCGTCACGGGCAGCCACCGGGGTACCGGTCAGATCATTGCGGGAACATTGCTCGAGGAAGGCGCAGACGTCCTGGTGCACGGGTTGTCTGAAGACCAGGCTCTTGCATCCGTGGAGACGCTCAGTGGCGGCATCCCGGTATGGGGAGACATCACCAGCGACGCAGGGAGTGAAGAACTTGCAAGCCAGCTTGCGGGCCACGAGATACAGATCCTCATCAATAACTACGGCACTGCCGACCCCGGCACATGGACAGAGAGCAGCGCCGATGACTGGATACTGGCTTACCAGAAGAACGTTCTTTCCGCACAAAGAACCATCCAGGCATGCCTGCCGGGGATGCGGGAACGCAATCGCGGCCGGATCATCAATCTCGGCACGATCGGGTCTACCCGCCCCAACAAGCGCATGCCGGGTTACTACGCCTCGAAAGGGGCGCTGGCGAATATGACCGTCAGCCTTGCAAAAGAAGTGGCCGGTACCGGCATCCGCGTCAACCTCGTTTCACCCGGACTCATCCTCACCCCGGAAGTACGGGAGTCCTACCTCAAGCTCGGTCAGCGCAATGGCTGGGAGAAACGTGGGAAGAGATTGAACCTGAGGTTGCGAAAGACATACCGATCGGGAGAATAGCGCGTCGCGAAGAAGTGGCTGCCCTGGTCGCTTATCTGTGCAGCGATCTTGCTGACGCGATTCACGGCCAAAACATTCGCATAGACGGCGGTATGATTGACGTGGTGACCTGATTGAACCGAGACCTCATTAGGAGAACCTGCGGAAGCCTGCTGATTCTCGCGGCGCTCATCAGTTTTCGTCCGGGAAGCGCAACGCTATTCCACCAGCTGTTGATACCGCTGCTCTTTGTCTGCGGCGTTCTGCTGGTGACAAAAGCCTATCTCGCTACCGCTCTCGCCGTTGCTGCGCTCGCTGCAGTGGCCACCGCCCCCGGTTCGGAAGACCCGGTACCCGGCCTGGTCTACCCCGCCATCGCCGCTATCGCTGGAGGTTTGAGCTTCTACATCCTGATTCAGCGGTTCCGCGGGCATATCGATGCAACCCACGATGAGCGCTGGCAGGCGCGTACCGGATCGTCGAGGGAGTCACGCCGATGAAGAGCACCGCGGACTCAATCGCCTCAACTATATATCGCGGTTTCCGTGACTATCGTGACGCTTTCATGGAGATTTCGCGAACGGCTCAAACCCGGTTCGAAAAGGCTGCCTGGGCTGACGTGCAAACAGCCTCCGCCCGCAGACTGGCCATCTACAGCGAACACATGCAGAAAGTGCTCGATGCCGACCCAAGGCTGCAACCCTCAGGCGGCCTGACCGGATGGGCGGAAATCAAGTCCGCCTATATCGATATCATCGACGACACCTACGATGCGGAACTCGCTGAGACGTTCTTCAACTCGATCTACCGGGAGCACACCAGTGATGGCCCGGTTAACGGTGAACACATGTTCCTCGACCGGAGTGCTGCACACCTGAGACCCGCTGAAACGGCTATTTACCGGACATACCGCCCGGATGACGGCATTGTGCCGATGGTCAAAACCATCCTCTCCGATTTCGGTTTCAACATACCCTGGCGCAATCTCGACCAGGACGTCGGCAACGTGCTTCGCTCGCTTGCAGAAGAGCGTCGTGAGATCCGATCGTCTATGGACCTCGAGGTCGAGGTGGTCGCCTCACCGTTCTACCGCAACAAAGGCGCCTACATCGTCGGGAAGCTGAAACACCGGAATCAGACCTGGCCGCTGGCGCTGCCCATTCTCACCAACAGCCGTGGGGAGATGTACGTCGACACCCTCATCTGCGATGAGGACGAACTTTCAGTCATGTTCAGCTTCACGCGGTCGTACTTCATGGTGGACACAAGCCACCCCCGCGCGCTGATTGAGTACATGAGTTCGCTGCTGCCGAACAAGAAATTCTCTGAGCTGTACGCATCGGTTGGTCTGCACAAACATGGCAAAACCGAATTCTATCGGGGTTTTATCGAGCACCTGGCCAATTCGGACGATGAGTTCGTTATTGCACCGGGTATCAAGGGCATGGTGATGGCGGTCTTCACGCTGCCGTCGTACCAGACCGTTTTCAAGGTCATCAAAGACCGCTTCGCGCCACAAAAAAACATCACACGGGATGAGGTCATCGCTAAATACCACACGGTGAAAACCCACGACCGGGTTGGCCGTATGGCAGACACCCAGGAGTTTCAGAACTTCAGCTTTCCGAAATCCCGGTTTGCACCTGAACTGTTGGAAGAACTGCGAACTGTTTGCCCGTCGTCCATCACCGAAAGTGAGGATGAGATCATCATTCGCCACCTCTACACCGAGCGTTTGATGACACCGCTCAACCTCTTCATTGAGGTATGTAGCGACGCGGAGCTTGCCAGCGCTCTGGACGAATACGGCAACGCGATCAGCCAGCTGGCTGCAGCAAACATCTTTCCCGGCGATATGCTCCTCAAGAATTTTGGCATTACCCGGCACGGCCGCGTGGTGTTTTACGATTACGACGAAATCTCCTACCTCACCGACATGAACTTCCGGGAAATCCCCGAACCGCGCACCCCCGAAGAGGAGATGGCCTCAGAACCCTGGTACAGCGTCGCGCAGAACGACGTATTCCCCGAGGAATTCCGCAAATTCCTGTTCGGCAGGCGTCGCATCAAGCAGCTCTTCACCGAGATGCACGGCAATCTGTTCGAAGCCACTTACTGGAAGCTTCTGCAGGAGAACATCGACCAGGGTGACGTATCAGACGTCTTTCCCTACAGGCGTAAAAAACGTTTCATTCGCGCTATAACGCCGGAGACGCCGGATTGATCTTTCGATGATTGATGCTGTCCTGCTCGACTTCGACGGTACGCTTGCGCCGAATCTGGATCTTCCTGGCATGCGCAGGCAGGTGATCGAACTCACCCGGCTCGAAGGCGTTCCCGATGACGTCTGGGGGGACCAGTACATCGTCGAGATTATCGATCATGCGCAGCTCTGGCTTACAAACCATGTCGATACGCAGACCGCTGCTGAATATGCACGCAAAGCTCACCAGGTTATCCTCGATATCGAGCTCCAGGCTGCAGCCGCGACCGATCCTTTCGACGGTATTCGCGAAACGCTTGGCGTCCTGCGCCAACGGGGCAAGCGACTCGGGGTTGTGACGAGAAACTGCCGGCAGGCGGTGTTGACGACTTTCCCTGATCTGCTCAACTGGGTTGATGTCCTCGCGGCGCGTGGCGACACACCCTGGCTGAAACCCGATCCCCGTCACCTCACAGGTTGCCTCTCCGCTCTCGGCACCGAAAGCCATCGCGCTGTCATGGTCGGTGACGGCCGTCTGGATATGAAGGTTGGATCAGACCTCGGGATGTTCTGTGTTGGGGTCCTGTCCGGAAGTCACGACGAACCGGCGTTACGGGAAGGCGGCGCTCACCTCATCGTGGAACGTTTCAGCGCCACCAATCCGTGGGTGCATTCGGACTTGTCGCTGTCTCGATTTTAGATATCTCCGGCTGACACGCCCAACGAACTGCGTTGGAGAGCACCTTCAGGACATCAGGGTGCCTGTAGACCGGATAGGTTTCATGACCGGGACTGAAATAGAAAACCCGTCCCTTGCCACGCTGAAAACAACACCCGCTTCTGAACACTTCGCCACCACTGAAAGAACTCACAAACACAAGCTCGTCCGGTTGTGGAATATCGAAAAATTCGCCGTACATCTCATGGCGTTCGAGCTCGATCGGAAACTCGACACCTGCCGCAATTGGGTGTTGGGGATTGACAGTCCAGAGGAGCTCCCTGTCATCCGCCTCACGCCAGCGCAGATTGCAGCTTGTACCCATCAACCGGCGGAAAACCCGCGAAAGGTGGGCCGAGTGCAGCACAATCAAACCCATACCGTGCAGCACACGGTTATGGACACGCTCCAACACTTCATCAGACACCTGATCGTGCGCGAGGTGACCCCACCACAACAGGACATCTGTTGAATCCAGATCTTCACCCTTCAGGCCATGATCTTCTTCAGCGAGAGTTGCTGTACGGAACTCCGCATTTTCGAGAAGGGGCTCAAGCCCCTTAACCAGCGCTCGATGGATACCCTCCGGGTAGATCTCCTGGACCTCGGGATTTTTCCGTTCGTGTATGTGTTCGTTCCAGACCGTTATTTTCATCTGTCGCAATATTATCAGTTGTCCTCCTCAAGAGGCCCATGCAGAATTGAACGGTTGCACGGTCAGAGGAGACACAGCCTGGTTATGGAAAAAGTCACTGTTGCCCGCAACGAAATTGGCCCTTTGCTCGATGAGCTGATCGTACAGCTTGACTCGGAAGGTTCAGCAACCCAGAGGGCACACTTCCATCGCATCCGCGGCCGCCTGCACCGCGCTCATGACGACTGGGATCTCACCACACCCATAATTGAGCTGTCATCGAGCATTGCCATGGGGTTTCGTTTTTCCAAAACCGCGGACGCCCTGGTGAACCGCATCCTCGAAAAAGCCCGAGAGCTGGTCGAAGAGCTCGAGGGAACAACCCCCAATTATCACTGAACATTTCATCGGGAGTCGATGTTGAGTGTCGCGCAGGAACTGATCTGATGGACGGTCGGTGCCTCTGTGGGGCCATCACTGTCACAATCTCAGCTGATCCCATTTTTGTCGGTCACTGTCACTGTGAATCCTGCCGGCGCCAATCCGGTTCCATCCCGGCAACCTTCGTAGGGTTCAGCGAAGAACATGTCTCCTATACGGGCACAGTACGGGAACACGAGTCGTCTCCAGGTATCTTCCGGGGTTTCTGCGCAACCTGTGGCTCCGCTGTGCACTACAGACGTCCCGGGGAAATCCATCTCTACATAGGCATATTCGACGATCCGTCCAGGTACCAGCCCACGTTTCACGTCCACTACCAGGAACACATAGACGGATACGAAATGTCTGACGACCTGCCCCGGTTCAAATCGGGGACGTCGTCAAATGGCGGGGAACCCATCGCCTGGGGACCGCTCAAAGGTGGCTGAACAACTCAATATCCTGTTTCTCTGCACAGGTAACTCTGCCCGTTCGATCCTTGCTGAGGCCTTCGCCAACCACCTTGCAACGGGTCACGTCAGGGCATTCAGCGCAGGCAGTCACCCGGGAGGAGCCGTTCACCCCGGCGCTCTGGAGATGATCGAGCAAAAGGGTCTCGACGGGGACTTTCGCAGCAAATCCTGGGATGAGTTCACCGGTTCTTCGGCACCCGATATCCATCGTGTCGTCACGTTGTGTGACAACGCGGCCAACGAGGTCTGTCCGGTCTTTCCCGGACAGTGAAACGGAGCACTGGGGACTGCCCGACCCCGCTTCAGGGGAAATCACGTTTGAAGCCGTATTCGATCTGATCAGGGATCGCGTCGAACAACTGCTCGAATAGGCTAAACTTGGGCCATGAATATGGCCGGTCAGAGTTTCATTCGCGCCGCAGCTGTATGTACGCCTGTGGAGATCGGGAATCCAAAGGCAAACGCAGCCGCAATTCTCAGCGCTGCCAGACCCCTTGCCTCAGGGGATGTGGCCATCTCCGTATTTCCGGAACTGTGCCTGTCCGGCTATACGGCAGAAGACCTTTTCTTCAATGACTCTCTGCTCGAAGGATGCCGTGCAGCGCTCGAAGATCTGGTGCGGACCAACCCCCTGCCCGTCATGGTAGTCGGCACACCGTGGCGACTTGCCGATGGGCGTTTGCTGAACTGCGCGGCTGTCATCGCCAATGGAGCGCTCAAAGGTCTGGTGCCAAAAACCGTTCATCCCAACTACGGTGAGTTTTACGACCAGCGCTGGTTTGTGAGCGGGCGTCAGATCAACGAGCGTATCGTCGATGAGACATTCGGCACCGTTGCCTGCCGCACCGATCAGCTGTTTGATCTTGGAGGGGTCCGCTTCGGCATCGAGATCTGCGAAGACGCCTGGGCACCTGTTAGTCCGGCAACATCAGCCTCCCTGGCCGGGGCCGTCATCATCCTCAATCTCTCGGCTAGTAACGAGCTCATCGCCAAAGCTGATTACCGACGCGACCTGGTACGCATGGCGAGCGCACGCAACATATGTGCATATGTCTACGCCAGCGCCGGTCCCACCGAATCGACAAAAGACGTTGTGTTCGGTGGCCACAACATGATCTACGAGAACGGTCATCTACTGGCTGAAGGGGAGCGCTTTGCCTTTGACGGATCAACCGTCCAGGCAGATATCGACATCGCAGCACTCATTCACGACCGAACCCAGAATACGAGTTTTGCCCAGACGCCTCGCCCCCCGGCTTACCGGATCACAAGCTGCGGAGAGTCTCTGCCAACACTGACTAACCTCCAGCGCTCATTTACCCGACATCCATTCGTGCCCGACGACGAAAACGAGATCGGTGCACGTGCGCGAGAGATACTGAGCATTCAGGCAACAGGCCTCACGAGGCGAATGAAAGCCGCCAGGGCCGAAAAACTGGTCATCGGATTGTCCGGAGGTCTCGACTCCACACTGGCTTTTCTCGTGTGCCTTGACGCGCTCGACCGTGCGGACCTGGACTTCGGTCACCTCGAAGCAATCACAATGCCGGGGCCGGGTACCAGTGATCTCACGCTCTCGAATACACGCACATTGGCTGAAAGCGTTGGTGTCACCCTGACTGAAATCCCAATTGGGGATGCGGTTGAGCAACATCTCGATGACCTCGATCACGATGGCAGCCATGACGTGGTTTTCGAAAACGCCCAGGCAAGAGAGCGCACCCAGATACTGTTCAACTATGCCAACAAGGTGAACGGACTCGTTGTCGGAACCGGTGACCTGTCCGAACTTGCTCTCGGCTGGTGCACATTCAACGCTGATCAGATGGCAAGCTATAACGTCAACGCCAGCGTGCCCAAAACCATGATCGCTTACCTCGTGCGGTGGTACGGTCGCTTCAGGGCCAATGACCAACTGAACAGCGTGCTTGCAAGCGTCCTGGATACCCCGATATCCCCCGAACTGCTCCCTCCTGAAGAAGGGGCAATAAGCCAGCACACCGAAGACATCGTGGGGCCATACGAGCTGCACGACTTTTTTCTGTTCCACTTTCTGCGCTACGGCGCTTCACCCGCCCGCATCTTCAATCTCGCACGTGCAAGTTTTTCAGGCACTTACGATGAGCAGGCGATCAAAAAGTGGCTGCGCGTGTTTTTCTCACGCTTTCTCACTCAGCAGTTCAAAAGAACGACCCTGCCACCGGGGCCCAAGGTCGGGACCGTAAGCCTGTCTCCACGGGGTGACTGGCGCATGCCGGACGAAACATCTGTTGATCACCTCCTGGCAAGCATCGACAATCTGTAAAAGAAGTGGGGGATATACAAATGTTGAGAACAGCGGCGTGTTTCGTCTGCCTGGCTTTTGCGCTTCCATCCTGGGCTGCCGATGACGAGGCAGTATGCGGAGACAACGGTGTCTGGCTACAGATTCTCGGCGCCGGTGGTCCGGAGATCACCGATGGTCAGGGTGGCCCGGGTTACCTCATCTGGCTGGACGGTAAGGCGCGGGTACTGATCGATGCTGGTGCGGGCGCGTCCGTTGAGTTCGACAGGGCCAGGGCTCGGATCGAAGATCTCGAGGTCATTGCCCTGACACACCTGCACACAGATCACACTGTCGACCTGCCAGCAATCATCCAGGGATCTTATTTCGAATCGCGTGAAGAGCCCCTGATCATTCTTGGTCCGGACAGCAACAACGAGATTTACCCGGATACCGAGACGTTTATCGACCGCCTGTTTGGCCCCCAGGGAGCTTACAGTTACCTGCAGGATGTGCTGACCTACAACTCCGACAGCGGTTACCGGTTACGGGCCCGTAACGTTCCCGCGACCGGCAAACGCAGATGGGCGCGTTTTGGCACCGAGAACGTACGTATGGCCGCCATTCCCGTCAATCATGCGGATGTTCCAACCCTGGCCTGGCGCGTAGAGATCGGCGGCAAGTCCATCGTGGTGACGGGTGATTTCAACAATCAGAAAAACGTCATGCCTGAATTCGCAAAAGACGCAGATTTCCTGGTGGCGACCCATGCCATACCGGAAATTGCCCGGGGTACCCAACGGGAACTGTATGCACTGCCTTCGCAACTTGGCCGGATAGCCAAACAGGCTGAGGTACGCATGCTGGTTCTGAGTCACCGTATGAGTCGTACACGCGGTCGAGAGTCCCAATCACGCGAACAGATCGAAGAGAACTATGACGGCTACATCCTCTTCGCCAACGATGGGGAATGCTGGGGGCTCTAGGTGTCTCTGAACCCTGGCAACATTCTGGAGTTCTGGTTTGGTTCGCTCAGCGACGGTATCGCTGACGACAATCACCGTAGTCGGTGGTATGCCGTGGACGCGGCATTCGATGAAGCGTGTGCCGGATTCAAATCGCTCTACGAAGACCTGGATGCCGGTATTCTCGACGCCTGGCTCGAAACCCCAAACGACAGGCTCGCTTACATCATTCTGACCGATCAGTTGTCCCGCAACATTTTCCGCGGCACCGCCCGGGCTTTCGCGACAGACAATCTGGCGCTCGCAGCTTCACGGGAGGGAATCGAGCTCGGCGCTGACGCTGGTCTCGGTGTGGATGAACGGTGTTTTTTCTATATGCCTTTTGAGCATTCAGAATCGATCATCGACCAGCATACGAGTGTGGGCCTCTTCTCAAACCTGCGAGATCAGCACACCGGTAAACACAAGGAAATAGCAGGGCAGGGATTGCGCTACGCCCACCAGCACAGGGATATCATTGAACGCTTCGGCCGCTTCCCTCACCGCAACGGTGTTCTGGGTAGAGAATCGACCGCTGAGGAAGCGGAGTTTGTCGCCGATAGCGACGGATTCGGGCAGAGCGTTCCCTAACGCAGACCTGCCTCTCGGATGAACAGCTTGTTGGCGAGTTCGAGATACTCTTCGTAATACTTGAGCTGATCGTCCGTGAGGACCACTCGCATCTGTTTGACCGATTTGCGCGCAGCGCGCGCTGACCGCTTGCGAGCGAGGACCGTCAACTGTTCTCCCATACGGTTGTTCATCACCCGCCGTACCTGCATGTTCCGGTCCAGCAGAAATTTCTCATAAAGCTGCGTATACGGCTCAATCTGCTCAGGTCCCACGCCAATTTTGCGAAACGCGGAGTTCACCTCCTGGGCCAGCTTGTCCGCATGGGCGATCTCGGCGCACACTACGAGCGCCAGAGGTATCAGGATCTTCATCATGCCAGCGAAACGCACCGCGGCACCCCCTTCAGCAGCTTTGATTAAAGCGTTGAAACGCGATTTCAAAACTCTAGCGGACCCGGAGCGGGCCGTGCAACAGCAGGCGTACATGAAATCAGACATCCCCTACCTGGGATTGGGTATGCCCGAGCTCAGACGGGTCAGTAAAAACGTCTTCCGCGAGCATCCCATTACAGAATCAGCCGTATGGCGTTCAACTGTCGCTGCTTTGTGGGATGACACTGAATTCCGGGAGTATCGGTATGCAGCCACGGAGTTACTTGCCTTTTCGCAGTACCAGAAGAAGTGGCTCAACCCCTCACTTCTGCCACAACTAAAAAATATGATTGTGACGGGCGCGTGGTGGGATCATGTCGATGCGCTCGCGATCAATCATGTGGGCAAGCTGCTGAAAGACTATCCGGAAACAATCAAACCCAAACTCGCGCAGTGGGCACAGGAGAAAAATGTCTGGGTGCGCAGGACGGCAATCCTTGCTCAGCTGAAATTCAAGGCAGACACCGACACAGGTTTCCTGTTTACCGCCATCGAGCACAGCATCAGTGATCCCGATTTCTTCGCTCGTAAAGGCATCGGCTGGGCACTCAGGGAGTATTCCAAAACAGCCCCCGAGGTTGTTATCGACTACGTGACAAAGAACAGAGACCGGTTGAGCCCGCTGTCCAAGCGGGAAGGTCTGAAGGTACTTCTCAAGAAGGGTTCGGTTGATTCAGTACCCTGAGAATCGCGGTTGAAGCCGCTCCTACAGAGCAATCTAGCTACCTCTGTAGGAGCGGCTTCAGCCGCGAATCAATCTCGAGAGTTCAGGTAATCCACCGCCAATTGACTCATCACCTCGACACCGGGTCTGAGCGCCGCTTCGTCCACGTAGAAAAAGGGTGAGTGATTGGGGATGGCGTCTTCTGCTTTGATCTCGGGCGGCCGGGCGCCTATGAAGAAGAAAAAGCCCGGGATCTCCTCCTGAAAAAACGAAAAGTCCTCAGCGCCTGTCACACGGGTACTGACCTGCACCTGCTCGCCGTAAACCTTTTCCAGGGTTGGCACCATTTTTCTCGTGAGTTCAGGGTGGTTGTATGTCACAGGGACGCCCGGGTCGATCTCGACAGTCACAGCGGCACCTGAAGCTTCTCCGATGTTCGTGGCTGTACGTACGATGCGCTCGTGAATCTGCCTGCGAACCTCTGGATCGAATGTTCGGATCGTGCCGCTCAACCGGGCACTTTCCGGCACAATATTGTTTCGTACACCCGCTTCAAACGACCCGATCGTGACAACTGCCGGCGCGGTTGTGATATCGATCTGCCGGCTCACAATCGTCTGCAGGGCCGTCACAATCTGACTGGCTACGACAATGGGGTCGATACCCGCCCAGGGTCGCGCCCCGTGGGTCTGTTTACCCTGCACCTCAATGTCGAACCGCTGGGCACTGGCGAGAAACCCCTTTTCACGGTAAGCCACAGCACCCGCAGGGCTGTGCTGGCCGATGTGCAGTCCAAATATGGCTTCGACATCGGGATTTCCAAGTGCGCCTTCGTCAATCATGAGCCTGGCGCCACCCTCTTCACCCTTTGGTGCACCTTCTTCAGCGGGCTGGAAAATGAATTTGATCGTTCCAGAAATTTCGCTCTGCAAACCCGTTAGCACCACCGCGGCGCCCATCAGGATGGCCACGTGGGTATCATGGCCACACGCGTGCATGACACCAACCTCGCGGCCCTCATATTCGCCTCTGACTTTCGATGCATAAGGCAGCCCTGTCCTTTCCACCACCGGTAAGGCATCCATGTCTGCACGCAGGGCTACCACCGGTCCCGGTTTGCCACCACGCAGGATGCCAATGACGCCGGTGTGAGCTACCTCCGTCTTCACCTCCATGCCCAGCGAACGAAGATGGTCAGCCACCAGCCTGCTGGTGCGGAACTCACGATTGGAAAGTTCGGGATGTTCGTGGATATCGCGTCGCCAGGCGATGACTTTGTCTTCAATGTCCCGGGCACCCTCGCGGATTGCATCTTCAAACTCCGCGTGCGCGAGGCCTGAACCGGCCAGTGCAATCAACCATAGACAACGTCTCAACATCCGATACCCACCTGGATACACAGGCTGCAAGCTTAATCGCGCCCGGGTTTCGAGTACACTTTCCCACTTTGCGCCGACACAGAAACACAAGGGGAGCTATTTATGGAATTCGATACGTCAATCACCGACGAGCTGCTGGCGACAACCCGCGCGGTTCGTAAACGTCTCGATCTGACCCGACCCGTACCGCGAAATCTGATCGAGGAATGCCTGGAACTGGCCATTCAGGCGCCGACGGGATCGAACTCCCAAACGTGGCGCTGGCTGGTTGTGGAGGATGCTGACAAACGCAAAGGCCTCGCCGATCTCTACCGGAAAGCAGCCGAGGGTTATCTGACGGAAGCCGGCAAGCAGGCAGAGGCTGATGGAAACGCCCAGACCCTCAGGGTCTTCAGCTCAGCGATGTACCTGATGGAACACCTGCACGAGGTACCCGTACATCTGATTCCCTGTGTACAGGGTCGGCCGGAAGAACCTGTCCCGCTGATGATGGCAGGCGGGCTTTTCGGGTCGATCTTTCCAGCGGTCTGGAGTTTCCAGCTTGCCGCGCGCTCCCGGGGTCTGGGCACGGCGCTCACAACCTTGCACCTCGTTCACGAAAAAGAAGCTGCCGAACTGCTGGGGATTCCCGACGACGTCCTCCAGGTAGCGCTCGTCCCGGTTGCCTACACGGTTGGCACCGATTTCAAACGGGCTTCCCGGCCCCCGGTTTCAGATATCACCCATTGGAACACCTGGTAGGCTAGCGCATCAGGCGCGTCCTGACTGTCTCAACAAAATCAGGATGCGCCGCTGCCGTATCTTCGAGATCGAACTCCTCGGGAATCTCCCCGGATGGCACGGTGTCGAGCAGGTACCGGAAGGACTGAATGAGGACGAACTCGTGGGTGACCGTCATCCCACAAAGTTCCCGATAGAACGCCTGACTCATCGCTACGCGGTGCACCGTTTCCTTCTCCCCCTCGACAACGACTTCGTATACGTTGGCGTCCACCATGTTGACGCTGATCATGACACTGCTCTCCTTCGAGACACGAACACCTGGATTCTCAGGGCGAGCCCAACGAAGCCTGCCGCGCTCAAGAAACCGTAAAGCAATGACTGATCACCTGAGACTGCAGCACCAACAAAACTCTGCATGAACACTATCCAGAGATAGTGCAGTCCTGCGGTGTGCAGACGTTTCCAGTTTCTGCCAAGTACCCGCATACTCGAATTGTTGGACGTCGCCGCCATGAGCCACATCAGGACAAAAGCCAGACCACCAAACACTATGGTGAACCAATCGAGCGGCATCCCAAGGACCGTAAAGAGCGAAACTACGTAGCCTGCATGGACAGTATGGGCTATTGCCATGGACAGACCGACATAACGACGGTTTTTAACCAGCCATTGCCACTGAGTTATCACAGCAACAGGACG
>JANQFF010000049.1 GCA_028277965.1 Pseudomonadales bacterium | reverse complement strand
CTCTGGATGCGCGGGTCGCAGAACTCCATGACCTCGTTGCAGTCGAGGCAGATCAGGTGGTCGTGTTGCCAGTAGCTGTAGGCGCGTTCGTACTTGGCCTGGTTCTTCCCGAATTGATGGCGCACCACCAGGTCACATTCGAGCAGCAGGTCGAGCGTGTTGTAGACCGTGGCGCGGCTGACACGGTCGCCGTTTTGTTTGAGGCGGAGGTAGAGTTCATCGGCGTCCACGTGGTCGCTCGTGGCGTAGATCGCTTCGAGGACGACGAAGCGCTCCGGCGTCTGGCGCAGGTTGCGCTTCTTCAAGAAGACCCGGAAGATGGTATGAACTTCCTCCAGTTGATTTTTAGATAGCGTGGGCATGGGGTGGGCTCACTTCGTTCGCGTCATTGGTCATTACGCTCGCTGCGCTCGCTGTCACTGGTCAGTAGTGGCTGCCTCCTCTACCAGTGACCCATGACTGATGACCAGTGACTCTATTTGATGAACCACCACGTATATCCTGTGTTCCGCTGAAGATAGGCGGCGCGGCGCTTCCTGCTCGACGACGAAACCCACGCCCCCGAAACGCGTTATGCGCTACCCACCCTGCACGGCCTCGTGGAGGGATCAGGCATTTTGTTCAGAGGCTGCGAAGGGGGCTTCCGGTTCATCCTGCACGCCCGCGCCGCAACGCCCAGGAGCCCCCGAAGAACAAGATGGCTTGATTCTTGTTTTCTGAAAATACCGAACGCACAGGACAACGTGCTCGACGAGAAAATCGCGGATTTTGACCGCACCAGCGGCGTTGGCCTCGGCTGACAGACCGGGGCGGGCGGATCCGGCAGCGTTTTTCTCCTCAAAAGAAGTCTCGCGTTGAGATGAGCGCGTTTGCCGTGTTTTTTAACAAACCAGGAATCCACACGCGGGGTGATTCGTGTAAGAAAAGAACGGAATAAGCGTTTTGTAACGTAAACATCTTGCAAATTGCTTACCCTCCGTTTATAATACCGAATATCCCGGTCGTCTGCCGAAGCTGGTGATGGGCCTCACCCTCTCGGGCAAACCCAACGGCATTCTATGAGCATGTTCGAATTCGGATACGACGAAGAGTTCACCG
>JANQFF010000461.1 GCA_028277965.1 Pseudomonadales bacterium | reverse complement strand
TGCTGGATTTGCCGGAGATCAATTTTTCCGAGGAAGCCGACCGCAACCTTGATGTCGTTCAGCATTCGCTCAAAGAAACGCGTCAACCCGACGACCCGGTCAGCATCGCCCATCTCAACACCTGCCTGCGCGAACTGTATAAGGATTTGTCGGTTCTCAACGATCTCAAAAGCAAGGAACACCCTACTTTACTTCTGGCACCTACTATGACCGGTGATCTGGTCGATCGTGTGACAAATTATGTGCAGCAACTGCGACTGCTCGACTGGCGGGGTATCGGGTATCTGTTGACAGGCTGGAAAGCGCGGTCGATCGAAAAAAATTTCGAAACGTTGTTTCCGGATGTGCGGCGTGTGCATCCGTTACGCCAGCACCTCAACGCTGTGCAACTGGAGCTGGCATTTTATCACCGGGCACTGGAGATCAATATCAAGTGGGCCGTGACCGGGCTCGACCTGTTCGGCGTTCTCCACGAAGATGCGCTCAGCCAGACCATCGACAACCTGTCCGAGCTGGGCAACGGATTGTGGAACCTCGTGTACAACAGCTCGCAAATCAAAACCACACTCGAACTCGCCGGCATCCGCTTCAACGACATCACCACCTTATTCGACTCCGAGCAAGTTCCACTCACAGTTGTATAAATAGAAGAAAGCGTAGTCATCAATTCCCGGTCAGTAGAGACCAGGCCATGGAGCGGTTGGAACCACCGGCATGGCCTTTGGGACAGACGATCAGCAGACCGATGTCCTACGCATCCTCGAACCAGGAAAGTGCGGCTTCCAATGCCTCTTGCGGTGTGACACCACGTCCCAACATTTCATAGGTCCGGTAAGCGGTGAGGTTGAGGGTGATCGATTCGCCATGCCCGGTCGCGCACACGGCACCGTGTTCTCCTGCGTACAGCCCACAGCCGATCAAAGGCACGTCACCGACACGACCCGGACGCGATCCGCCAGTCCCTCCGGTACTTAACGCTGCGGCGAACTGTGATCCATCGAACACCACGGCGCCCACGGTATCGGTACCGGGGGCGTTGGATTCCACGCGGGTCATATCCACTTTTTCGAAACCGAGTTCGACAGCGTACTGATGTGCGTCTTCCCCAGTCAATAAACGGTACTTGGAGTCTGCCACAGCACGGGAAACGTGTATGGGATTTTTGATGTGTTGAAGCGCCGAAACGGCTCCGAAGCGCTGATTGCTGTCCATGCACGCGGCATCCATGCGTACCGACCCGTCGGTGCGTTTGCGCGATCCAGTGCCGGCGTTGAAGCGGGGATCGTCCTCCAGGATTTCCACTGCCCGGCAGGCGGCTTCCAAAGCCGGGGTTTGAGCCTGCAACAGCTTCAGGCCGATCAGGCAGGCACGATCCGTACCGTCGGAGTGGGCATTATCGGACCCAGCTCCGCCGTGGGCCAATATGATGAGCTGTTTTCCGGGCATCCGCTTCCTTTCCG
>JANQFF010000436.1 GCA_028277965.1 Pseudomonadales bacterium | reverse complement strand
TCTATTATACCGACGCAGTCCTTGATCCGGTGATCGCCGATTATTGTCGCCGGCGTCTCAAGGCGATCTCCTTGGAAAAAGGGATTCCTATTATCTCTGTCAGTAAAGACAATCTGAACTTCGGCAACATGTCGATCAAGGTCGACCGGCTGGACCGCTCGCACAGCGAAATGTTTTATCAGATCCACGTCGGCCTGCTGGCCGCCCGCAAATACTTTTGTGCTCAACAAATCTTCCTCTGCGAACATGATGTGATCTACGATCCGTCACACTTCGATTTTGAAGTACCCTGTGTGACGGCGGAACCGGTCTTTTATTACAATTGTCATAAATATTATTACGACGGTCGGGCCTTCTACAGGTGCGAGCATCCGAACCTGTCGGGCCTGACCTGTCACCTGGATCCGCTGCTGTCGCACCTGTTCCTGCGGCTCTACCGCTCGTTCGAGCTGAAACAGTCCAAAGGCGGCTTCTGTACCTCCGAGCCCGGAGGTAAGGACGACTACACCGGCATCCGGGGGTTGTATTACTCCCGCCGCCCGCTGATCGATATTCGTCACGATAACAATTTATCCCGTATGGATTTCTCACAGGAATCGTCCATCACAGCCATTCAGGACTCGTACGATGTGGCCACACTCAGGAAGGAGCTGCCATGGCCGAAATCAGTGTAATCATCCCGGCCCGGAACGAACTGCACCTGGTCCGCACCATCGAGAATGTGCTGCAGGTCGCCGATCGGTCGAACGAAGACATCGAGGTCCTGGCACTGCTGGACGGCTGGGATAAGTCTGTCAGTGAGAAATGTTCCCAACAGGCGATCGACCTGCATCACGAGCAGATCGACAGGGCTTATGGCCTGGCCGAAAGTGATCCTCGTCTGCGTATTCTGGAAAAGGACACACCGGTCGGCCAGCGACTCTTTATCAACGAAGCCGTGCGCAACTGCACCGGCACCTACATGGCCAAGATCGATGCGCATTGCATTCTCAGTGCCAACTATTTTACCGAACTGAAAAAGGTGGGCTGCAATCCGGATGTGTTTGTGACGACCAAGATGTACAACATCGACGAAGCCACCTGGCAGCGAGGCAAGCGGACTTTTACGTTTGCGCTGCTGGACTACGATCTGAAGTCCACCTGGTGGAAACACTACCATCATCGCGTCAAGCGTGAGGTGGTCTCCGAGACCATGAGCTTCATGGGCACCACCTGGTTCTGCCTGGTCGATACCTGGTGGCAACTGGGTGGCTATGATGAGCGGCTGTACGTCTGGGGCGAGACGGGGACTGAATTTTCCCTGAAGACCTGGCTGACCGGCAAGCAGCTGCTGTTGCACAAGGGCGTCTGGTGCGGGCACCTGTTCCGCAAAC
>JANQFF010000373.1 GCA_028277965.1 Pseudomonadales bacterium | reverse complement strand
ATCTGGGAAACAGATCTGTCCGGCGGCGAACCCAGGGCATTGACCAGGGATGGTTACGACGATCGGGAACCGCAATATGCGCCTGATGGATCAGCTGTCATCTTCAGCTCAGACCGTAGCGGGCAGTACAACATCTGGCGTGTTGAGGGTGGTCAGCTGGCGCAGGTTTCGGATTCTCAACAAGACAGCTACTCACCGTCCTGGGCAACAAACGGTTCGATTGCATATGCAGAAACGGGAGCGACTGGCAGCCAGATCGTAACCGTGGCCGCAGATGGCTTGAAAGATGTCATTGTTGAGGAACGTGGGGTGATATCAGGGGTTCAGTGGTCTCCCGATTCAACCCATATCAGCTACCAGGTACTGAGCAGTGACGGGGCTGAACTCAAAATCATCAACGTCGAACGCAGAGTCGGCAGGACCCTGTCTCAATCCGGAGCGGATGTATTTCCTTTTCGCGCATCATGGCTGGGTGGTCAGATGCTGGCGTACACCGCGGACGGTGTGATCAAAACCCTCAACCTGGTAGAAGGGGACGAGTCGATCTGGCCATTTCGTGTCGATGTGACGCTCACGCGCGATACGTATGAGCGTCGGTCCAGAGACTACTCTGATGACGAGCGCACAGTGCTGGGTGTTTCGACCCCGATCATCAGTAACGATGGTCAGACGATCTATTTCACCGCATTAGGCGATCTATGGTCCTGGCGGCCGTCGGATGAAACGTTGACTCAGCTGACGGACGATCCCTATGCGGACTATGCGCCAGTACTGTCACCAGACGGTACCGAGATCCTCTTCGTGAGTGACCGTTCAGGCCGGGTTGGGCTCCACAGGCTCGAGATCGAAAGCAAAAGCATTTCCCAGGTACCGGTCCAGGCGAACCAGATCAGCGCACCAAGCTGGTCACCTGACGGCAGTCAGATGGCGTTTTTTGTCGATGTACCAGGTAACCCTCTTGGTGGTCAGCTCAAGGTGGTCGATAGCGAGACGGGGGAGGCGACAAGCGTTCTCGATCCAATGCCCCAGCAACCCATTTCCTGGAGTGGCGACGGGCAGAACGTGGCGGTAACCCGCCTCAACCCATATTCCGCACGATACAGGGAGGGCATGTACGAACTTGTTGTGGCTGATGTGGAAGAAGGTGAACGCCACACCATAGCGCCCGACCTGCATAAATCGATAGTCAACGCAGGGCTCTCACCGCGGGGTTCAATGACCTACGTGCAGGGTGCCCGGCTGCTTGAGCTCGAATTGGATGAAAACCTGGAAGCGGTGGAAAAAGCTGGGCCACTAACGTTTGAATTGACGGATCTGCCATCCTGGAGCAGCAACGGCGCATATCTCGTTTACATGTCGGGGGACCGGGTTAAGCGCCTGGAAGCGGAAGGTGGCGCGGTGAACGATGTGACCCCCGTGCTCACCTATCGCAATTCTGTTCCTTCGGAACGTTATGTCGTTCGCGCAGGGCGTGTATTCACAGGTCTGACCGATGGTTATCTCGAAAACCAGGATATCTGGATTGATGGTAATACCATTGAACGTATCACCCCTGCGGGAGACTCCGGTGAGGTGCCGGTGATCGACGCAAGTACCTCAACTGTCGTTCCCGGCCTTTTTGAGATGCACGCTCACATGGGTGAGACAAGCGAAATCCAGGGGCGCGTCTGGTTGTCCTATGGCATCACCTCTGTTCGGGATCCGGGTTCGAACCCATACGTCGCTAAAGAGCGCCAGGAGGCCTGGGACAGTGGTCGCAGGGTGGGACCGCGTACCTACATCACTGGTTTCCTGACAGATGGGAATCGTGTGTTTTATTCCATGGCGGAAGGCATCATTTCAGAACAGCATCTCAATGATGCGCTCGAGCGGACCGATCGCCTGGGTCTCGACTTCATTAAGACGTATGTGAGGCTGCCAGATCACTGGCAACGGGAAGTTGTCAGATTCGCCCACGGTATCGGGATACCGGTGTCCTCCCATGAGCTGTATCCGGCTGTGGCTCATGGCATGGATCATGTTGAGCACATTGGAGGGACCAGTCGGCGCGGGTATCAGCCCAAGGTCAGCCGTCTCGGTTATTCGTATCAGGACGTTGTGGAACTTCTGACCGTTTCAGGGATGGGGATGACGGCGACGGCGGTGCTTCCGGGGTTTGCGGTGATAGTCTCTGAAGAACCGGACTGGTTTGAGACCCCTCAGTGGGAAGCGTTTTATGGTTACGCTGCACGTCGAGGTTACGAGGTGATGGCACCGCTTTTCGGAGGGGCGCCTGCAGCCACGGCTCGTGCGAACGGACGGCTACTACGAAGGCTGACCGAAACGGATGCACTCCTCGTCACGGGGACAGATTCCCCGTTTGTCCCGTACGGTGCAGGCCTGCATGCGGAATTTCGACTGTATGCGAGAGCAGGGGTCGAACCGATCGACATTCTGCGGCAGGCCACATTGAAGTCCGCCCGGGCCGCTGGCGTCGACAAAGAACTGGGTACGCTGGAAGCGGGCAAGCTTGCGGATCTTGTCATCGTGGACGGCGATCCGCTTCAGGATATTCGCGATCTGGACAAGGTAGTGATGACCATCAAGAACGGACACCGCTATACTCTGGAAGAGCTTTTGGATAACTAGTTGTTTCTGTAGGAGCGGCTTTAGCAATTCGGTCGGGGCTGAAGCCCCTGCTACTGAGATTCACATATTCACAGGGGGTAATTATGCCTAGCCAGGAACACGAAGCACTCGTCGAGGCGATACTTTCGGCACCGGTTGTAGCTGAAACGCTGGAAGACTCGAGAGCCGGTTACGATGCCATGTTGTCGGCAAATCCGATCGCCGATGACGTCACCATTGAAGAAATCACGATCGACCATATCAACGCCGATTGGGTCAGCACGCCGGAAAGTGACGCAAACAGGGCGATCCTCTATCTGCACGGTGGGGGCTACGTGATTGGTAGCAATGTTGGCTACCGGGAGTTTGCCGGGCGTCTGGCGCGGGCGACCAGATCACGCGTGCTGGTGGTCAATTACCGCCTCGCGCCGGAAAACCCGTTCCCAGCAGCAGTAGACGATGCCTGCATGGCTTACCGCTACGTTCTCAATCAGGGCACCTCAGCCGATCGTGTGATGATCGCAGGTGATTCTGCGGGTGGTGGTCTGACAATTGCCACGCTGGTTGCGCTGAGAGACAGCGGCGATACGCTCCCGGCATGTGCTACCTGCCTGTCGCCGTGGGTGGACCTCGAGGGTACAGGCGATTCGGCCCAGCCGGACGCCGTGGACGATCCCATGGTCACGAAAGAGGGTCTGAACGAGATGGCGGCGAACTATGCGGGTGAAGATCTGCGCAACCCGCTGGCAGCACCCCTTTATGCGGACCTCTCAAATCTGCCGCCGATGCAGGTCTATGTGGGGACACGTGAGGTACTTCTGGACGACGCAACCCGTATCGTGGACAACGCCCAGGCTGCGGGTGTCGATGCCACATTGCATGTCGGGGACGGGCTGATCCACGTCTGGCCGGTATTCCCGATGCCGGAGGCGGCGGAGACCCTGGCGCAGATTGGCGAATTCGCCACCGCGCAGATCCCGTAGATCATCAGTTATCCGCTCCTACGGTATCTAACTCTGTAGGAGCGGCTTTAGCCGCGATTCTCAAACGACAGATTCAGCCTCAAATTGCCGGATCTGCTCCTTGCTAAATCCCAGTTCTTCCAGGATTTCACCGGTATGCTCACCCAGCGCTGGAGCAGGCCGCTGCACGGCAGGTGGGGCCGGATTGGCGACATGACCTGAGCTCACAACCCGGGTGGTCTGACTTCCATCGTTCGGATCTGGCACTTCTGCGAAACTCAGTCGGTAACTCATCTGGTCTTCTGCGGCGGAACCCGCCAGGTTCATGATTGGTGCAGCCGGGATGCCTTGTTCAGAAAGTGCCTTCAGCCAGTGTGCGCTCGGCTCAGACTTGAACGCGGGAACGAGGAACTCGTTCATCTCCTCGGTACCGCGGACACGGTCGAGCGGGTCGGAGAAGCGCTCGTAGAGTTCGGCATGACCCATCAGCTTAAAAAGTGCCTGAATATGAGGTTCCTTCAGCGCAACAACCTGAACGTAACCATCGGCCGTCGCAAAGACGTTAGCGGTCGGTTGTTTTGTTGGAGAGCGGTTACCCATGAGATCGGGCAGCGTGCCCTGGGAGAGATAGGCGCTCATCTGAGGTGCCAGCATAACCATTGCTGTGTCCATCATGGCGATGTCGACCCGTTGCCCCTCGCCGGTGACGTGCTGGCGAAAGAGCGCAGCGGTGATGGCAAATGCGGCATTGAGCGCGGTACTCATATCCACAGAAAAGTAACCGGTACGGACAGGTCCTGATTCGGGATGCCCGCTGACGGACATCATCCCTGAGGCTGCCTGGATTGCACCGTCAAACGCGGGCAGCTCTGACTTCGGTCCTTCCTGGCCGTAGCCGGAAATGGATGCATACACGATATCGGGTTTCACCGCTTTGACTGCTTCATACCCGAAGCCCAGCCGTTCGATGGTTCCCGGTTTGAAATTCTCGACGAGGGCATCACACGTTGGGATCAGATTGAAGATAATCTCGCGAGCAGTTTCCTGTTTGAGATCGAGTGTTAGGCTGCGTTTCCCGAGGTTGCAGGTGAGAAATGAAGGCGCCATGCCGTGGGAATCGCTTGCCAGCAGACCGCGCGTCATGTCCCCGGTTCCAGGTTGTTCGACTTTGATGACGTCAGCGCCGAGCTGTGCCAGCTGCTGGGTTGCAAAAGGACCCGCCAGCACCTGCGTAAAGTCGAGGACGCGCTTACCAGTCAGTGCCTGGGTGTCGCTCATGCGCTCGGGACCATCTCGAATATCCACAGACTGTCGCTGTCGACCATCTCCCGGGGCGCCGAACCGCCACCCATATATTTGCGACCGAGTTCGGACAGGATGACAGGCATGGCCGGATCATCTTTGATGCGTACGAGCTGTCGGTTGTAGAGTTTGCCATCCACTCTCAGTATCGCGCGCCCGTCCTGTTCAGCCTGAATGGGCCACTGTTTCCACATGCGCCCCAGGGTCGTGTCCATATATCCGCAGGGAATGAAGATGCGTCCCTCGTGTTCGACGATCCAGGTGGTGCGAGACCTGGCAGGGTCCAGGAGCTGAAACTCTACAGTGATGTAATCTTTGACGAACGACCAGTCGGGTTCTTCGGTTGCAGCTTCGCCAGAGCTGAACGACCCACCCGCGAGGACCGCTGTCGGACCGTCGGTAAATCGCGATCCGATGGAGACGAGAATGACAACAACGACAACAAAGCCAACCAGGTAGCCGAACCCCTTCAGGAGTGTTTTCAAGACGTTCCTCCGATGCAAACGACCCGCCATGGTCCCCTGATTGGCAAAGCTTGTCGAGCGGTTCACCCGAGCAGGCAAGTGACTGATAATGACCTTATGAAAGGGTTGAGCTTAAGTCCGGAACTCCTCGAACGCGTGGTCGCAGCAGCTGATGCCATTGATGCTGATCGTGCCCTGCCGGACGATCTGGTTGACGAACTCAAAACCGTGGGAGCCTTTCGCGCGCTGATCCCAGCACGGTTTGGTGGTCTTGATTCCCGTTTTGAGCATTATCTCAACGAAATTCAGGCGCTTGCCCAGGCTGATGCGAGCACTGCCTGGTGTGTCAATCAGGCGGCTGTAATTGGGCTCACGTCCCTCTGGCTACCGGAAACTGTCATCAAAAAAATCTGGCAGCCCGAAACCTCGGTTGCCAATGGCCCACCGTTTGGTTGCGAGATCCGCCCGTCCGGGGAGAACTATGTCCTGAACGGACACTGGGGTTTCTCGAGCGGATGCCAGCACGCAACCTGGATGATGGGTGCAGCCCGATATAGCGAAGGTGGTTGGCGCATCGCTTACTTCAAGCCGGAACAGGTGACGTTTACCGACAACTGGCAGGTTGCCGGCCTGCGCGGGACAGGGAGTTTCGAATTCCGTATCGAGGAACTCGAACTTCCAGCAGACCAGGTGGCCGACGCGGGGCAGCGCGCTACCGTGGTGAACGAACTCACAACGGTGCCGGGTGCTCTGCTGTTTGCAGTCAGTTTTGCGTCCGTTGCGCTTGGCGTTGCAGCTGGGGCGTTGGAAGATGTTCTGTCCATCGCCCGCAGCAAGTTGCCGCGCTACGCGTCGCTGCATCTCAGGGACGATCCTGATGTCCAGCGATTCATGGGCAAAGCGACAGCCCGGTGGCAATCAGCGCGGGCGTATCTGCATTCAACGGTGAGCGAAGTCCTCGACTCGGTGCGCGAACATGAAACCATCACGCACGATGAGCGTTCGCGCCTTCGGCTTGCAGGGACACATGTGATCCGTGAAGCCGCTGAAGTGGTGGACCTTGCCTACAAGATTGCCGGATCCACCGGGATATATCAGGAACAGGCCTTGCACCGACGCTTCCAGGACATGCATGTCATCACACAACATGTGCAGGGTCGGGAATCGAATTACGCGCTTCTTGGACGCTATGCAATCTCCGGGGAATACGAACTCGGACCTATGACTTGAAAACCGACATGAATATCAATGCCAACCTGAGCCTCACAGCACATCGGTTGGTTGAAGAATTCGAGTGGATACCTTCGCCTTTACCCGGAGTGGAAAGGGTGATGCTCGATCGTGTTGGAGACGAGGTTGCCGTTGCGACGAGCATTGTTCGTTATGCGCCCGAATCGCGATTCGACCCGCACGAGCACGCGCTTGGTGAAGAGTTTCTCGTCCTGGACGGTGTCTTCTCCGACGAACACGGCGACTACCCGGCCGGGACCTATGTGCGCAATCCTCCCGGGACAGCCCACACGCCATTCAGCAGAGAGGGTTGCGTGATTTTCGTTAAGCTCCGGCAGTTCTCGGAGGCAGACAAAACCCAGATGTCCGTTTCACTGCCGGAAGCGTTTTCACCTGGCAATCACCCGCTTTTTGCCTACGAAGAAGAGACCGTCGAGGTGGTGCACATCGCAGCCGGTCAACGTCAAGCGTTCTACGCGAGCTACTATGTACGTGAGCTTCTTGTTCTTTCCGGGCAGGTGACCTGGCAGCAGGAAGTCACCCGCACACTCAACCCATGGAGTTGGATCCGTATGGCGCCCGGACAACCGCTGCGTGTTGTTGCGTCGGAAGATGCCGTCGTGTTTACCAAGACCAGACCTGTGTACAGAACGCCGTAGTTAAACTCTGTAGGAGCGGCTTTAGCCGCGATATAGTTAGCCTATGAAACACTCAATCTACGTCCTTCTTGCCATACTGCTCGTGATCGCGAAACCCGCATCCGCAGACTGCCTTTCCCGCGTCGATGCCATCCAGGAACAAATCCAGGAAACGGTGACCGGGCCGCTTTCAGAAGACCAGAGTACACAGCTCTGGATACTCCTGACCGATCTTTGCGGCAATGAGGGTGAATCAGTCTCCGCATCGACGGGTGAAGGAGAAGATGAAAGCGTCAACGTGCTGGGACTCGAAATCAAAAAGGCGGGACCCGATTCAAGAGGGCGGGAGCGTTTGAAGAAGAAACGCTGATTTTCCTGACCCGCAATAAGAAAACCTTGCCATTGGCAAGGTTTCCTCTCTTGAGTGTGAAACGTTCCGGGGGCTATCCCGACCACCGCAGCACAAAGGCTACGAGGTCGGTTTAGTCACCCGGCGGTGTTTTCACACCGCTGCGATACTTACGCTATGCGCCCGCATCGCTGGTAGTTGCACCATTGATCAAACGTCTCTGATCGATCCAACTGCCGGTGACATCAGTCGTTATTTATCGACGCCTGGCTACGTCGTCCATCATCCGCAAGCGGCGATGGGACGGGAACCTAGTCTCGGTGCTGACACATGTATCAGCTCTTCGTTCAGTACCCTTGAGCCGCGTTAGCCGCGCGACCCCGGTCCGGCTAAGGACCAAGATTTGATGGCGTATCTTCAGTCTTCTGTTGGGCTCCCTTCTACCGTTGCCGGTGGTCTGGTTGCCGTCCTTCCGTCTTCAAACCGTGTCATCAGACCTTGAGTAGTACTCTACTCACGTCAGCTGCAAAGACCAGTGAAACGGAAGCATGTTGCAGTGGATAGGCTGGGGATAAACATGTGGACAAGTGGATAACCTGGTGGATAACCGTGATCATGTGGGTTGGGAATTTCAGACGAGTCTGGCAAACGGTGGTTAAGTGTCTGAAAGCAATGGGTTTAGTCGCACTTGAACAGGATTCATAGTCGCGCACACGAGACACAGGAAAATCGAAAAAAGTGTATGGAGGAATAATGAAACGGTGGATTCTGGCGATACTGATGCTGGGTTTTGTTGGCCACGCCAGCGCAGATGATGAGTTGGCCTGGGGGGTCGATGTACAGCTTCAATACCGAACGCTGGACAACGTGACCTACCTGCGTGCGGACGGACATGAATCGAAACTCGATGCCATTATCCCGCGCGATACGAGCAAACCACTGCCTACCCTGTTGTACATACACGGGGGCGGGTGGGTGCAGGGTGACAAAGAAAGGGTCATCCTGCATTTCCTCCCGTACCTGAGGATGGGATTTGCGGTTGTTAACGTAGGCTATCGCCTCGCGCGACATGCGCTTGCCCCCGCGGCTGTGGAGGACGGTCGCTGCGCTTTACGATGGATCATCAGCAATGCTGCGCAATTTGGCTTTGATACCAACCGAATTGTCGTGAGCGGGCATTCGGCTGGCGGGCATCTTGCTCTCACGACCGGTATGTTGCCTGCATCCGCGGGTCTCGATCGACGTTGTCCTGCTGCACGGCCAAACGCACCCGTTGCGGACGGTTACGAACCCGAAATGAGGGTGGCCGCGATTGTGAACTGGTTTGGCATAACCGACGTCGCGGACCTGGTCGAAGGCGAAAATGCCAAGACCTATGCGATTGCCTGGATGGGTAGTCAGCCGGACTGGCGTGAGATTGCTGAGCGGGTGTCACCACTAACCTACGTGAGAGAGGGTCTTCCGCCGATCCTCACGATTCATGGAGATGCCGATCGGATTGTGCCGTACGAGCATGCGACCCGGCTTCACCAAGAGTTGGACCGGGCGGGCATTGTCAATTCTCTGCTTACAATAGAGGGAGGCGGGCATGGTGGTTTCAACCGGGATGAGCTTCTGAGAGCAACAGAGACCATCAGAGATTTCCTAAAGGAACAGGCCATTATCGACTCGCTGTAATTTGGGACAGATTAAATTTGAAAAACTGCGGTCAGGAGGTAACATACGCGCCCTTGCGATGACGCCAAGTGACACGGGTGTTTAGCTCAGTTGGGAGAGCGACGGCCTTACAAGCCGTAGGTCGCAGGTTCGACCCCTGCAACACCCACCAGTTTTCTGATCATTGATCAGGAGATCCAATACGGAGCGGTAGTTCAGCTGGTTAGACCCGAGCGACCGCGAGTAGCGGTTGCGAGAGCACGAGCACGGACTGAAGCGTAAGCGAGGTCCGCGCGGAGCCCGAAGGGCGAATAATCCGCATAAGCGGATTGTGAGTAATACCGGCCTGGGCCGGTTGGTTAGAGGCAAATACTGAACTGTTTGCCGAAAGAAATACGGAGCGGTAGTTCAGCTGGTTAGAATACCGGCCTGTCACGCCGGGGGTCGCGGGTTCGAATCCCGTCCGCTCCGCCATAGGTACAAAAATGCCCACCTTGTGTGGGCATTTTTGTATCTACTGCGCAGCGGTTGGACCTGGTTCGGACACGTCGGTTCGACAAATCGGCAGGACAGCCGAATTGGACGCAGCGTAGCTGCGCCCGCAGGGTGAGCGCCATGGAAGGCGCGAATCAATCCCGTCAAAATGCCCACCTCGTGAGGGCATTTTTTGTATCTACTGCGCAGCGGTTGTGCCGCATCCATAC
The DNA here is from genome assembly GCA_028277965.1 of Pseudomonadales bacterium. GTDB lineage: Bacteria > Pseudomonadota > Gammaproteobacteria > Pseudomonadales > Azotimanducaceae > UBA4421. Next base: position 20,611 of record JANQFF010000373.1, on the reverse strand, counting down.
TTTATATTCGATACCGGAGACATGGTTTACACTTTTCAATCCACCCCTCGTCCTGATCAAAGGAACATCCCGTCCCTGCAGAAAGCGATACAACCCTGGTCCTATGCCCCGTCCAGTTTGGCCGAATACATCCAGAAAAACTCTCTTCTCGTTGGCAATCATGTCGCCTCAAGCGACTCGACCGGTAAAATACCGGACCACACATGTCAGAACAGACCAACCCTAATACAAGCCGCATTCAGAACTTTCTGAAGACAGTCGAGTGGTTGGGTAATGCGCTTCCGCACCCGGTCACCTTGTTTGCGTTATTCGCTGTTGGCGTCGTGCTGTTGTCGGGTGTGCTTGGATACTTCGACGTATCGGTGGCCGACCCGCGACCCGCGGGAGCCAAAGGCCGTGCCGACAACGGGCTGATTGAAGTGGTTTCGCTCATGAACGCAGACGGGCTGCGCATGATCGTCCTCAACCTGGTGAGAAATTTCGTCGAATTCGCTCCACTCGGTACAGTATTGGTGGCCATGCTTGGTGTCGGCATCGCTGAACGCTCAGGTTGGCTCACCGCGGTCATTCGCGGCATGGTGCTGAACGCTTCACCCCGCCTGGTCACGGTGATTATCGTGTTGTCGGGTGTTTTATCGAATACCGCGTCTGAGATGGGCTATGTTGTATTGGTGCCTCTGGCGGCAGTCGTATTCCACTCGCTGGGACGGCACCCGTTGGCAGGCCTGGCGGCTGCGTTCGCCGGGGTTTCTGGCGGGTATAGTGCAAATCTGTTAATCGGAACGGTAGACCCGTTGTTGTCAGGGATCTCCACCGAAGCCGCACGACTGATCGATCCTGACTACGAGGTGGACGTCAGCGCCAACTGGTTCTTCATGATCGCCAGTACCTTCCTGATCACGCTGATTGGCAGTTTTGTCAGTTTGAAAATTGTTGAGCCCTCCCTTGGACCTTATAGCGGCACGCCGGAAGACAGTGATGAAGACGATCAGCGTATGGCGCCGCTGTCTGCCGAAGAAAGGCAGGGATTGTGGAGATCACTGTGGGCGACGCTGATCTTTGCCGCGGTTGTTGCGGCAATGGTGGTTCCTGAAACCGGTCTTTTACGCAATCAGACCACGGGAGAAATCGCCGGGTCTCCCTTTCTGAGAGGGATAGTGGCGATCATCTTTGTCTACTTCACGCTCGTTGGCGTGGTCTATGGTCGCACTGTGGGAACGATTCGCTCAGATCGGGATGTGATCAGCGCGATGGCTCATGCTATGAGCAGGCTGGGCCTGTACATCGCCCTGGTGTTTTTTGCTGCACAGTTTGTGAAATTTTTTGCCTGGACAAACCTTGGTTCTATCACGGCAGTCACCGGTGCAAACTTTCTGCAGAGTGTCGGTATGACCGGGCCGTTGCTGTTTTTTCTGTTTATTCTCGTGTGTGCGTTTATCAACCTGATGCTGGGTTCCGCATCAGCGCAGTGGGCGGTTACCGCACCCATATTTGTACCCATGCTGATGCTGCTGGGCTATTCGCCCGAGGTGATTCAGGCGGCTTATCGCATCGGCGATTCGAGCACCAACATCGTCACGCCGATGATGAGTTACTTCGGTCTGATTATGGCTTTCGTCGCCAGGTATGAACCCAGGGCAGGGGTTGGTACCTTGATTGCAATGATGCTGCCGTATTCGATCGCCTTTCTGGTCTTCTGGTCGCTGTTCTTTTTCTTGTGGACGTTTGCGCTTGGACTCCCAGTGGGGCCAGCGGCTCCAACCTACTACAGTGCGGGCAGCGTACCCACGTTCTAGGTGTTCAACGCAACCTGACCCAGTTGTCCGGATTGAAAATGTCATTTTCGACCTGATACTGGTCTATCACGTCAAATCGATCCTGTTGGCTGACATCGTGCGGAAGGTCAGTCACGCTGATTGTGAGTTTACGCGAGACATCAGGGCTGTTCCTCGGGTCACCGGCAACATTTCGACAAGCCCCAATCGCGCCACAGACAATCGATATGGTGTCCGTGTTGGTCATCAATTGATTGGACGACTTCAGCGCGCCACGTGCTCCAAAATCTTTGACCATGAGCAAGGCGTTCACAAAGCCGGGTCGCAAGCGTCTTTCTGGCCCGGGAGGCACAACATCAGAGAAGTTTTCGGCGAACATTGGATTGTCGATCCACCAGCCATGGTCAGACACGACCAGGATCATCGAATTGTCGTAGACGCCCAGAGTCTTCAGACGATCGAACAATCGTTCCAACTCAAGTAGTCCACATCGTGATTCGGCAATGAAATCTGCGGTCGACGGGTCTATGACACAGTCTGCATTCAGCGCGTTTGGCTTGTGGGGTAGCTGAAGCGAGATGTACTTCAGTGTCTTATCGTCACTGGTTGCGTTTGCCTCGTTCGCCAGCGTTGTCAGGAATCCCCATTCAGGCAGTTTGTAGCGATAGGCGCGTGACGGCCGGTTGGTGTTGGTACCTAGCCAGTCGCCATTGTTGTAAATCCGTTGCTTTACCAACATGGGCGCTGCTTTGAAAAGGCTGACCATCACCATAAGAGGGGCCATGACCTCACCTCCGTTCGGAAGCTCCTGGAAATGCTCTCTGCTGGAGGGGTCAAAGTGTGTGGCATATGGATCCGACAACGAGCACCGTACCCGGGGGTCGATGCCATCACATGTCCGCGAATAACCGGGATTAATGTATGTGACGTCGTAGCCGTTGGGAAGAAACGCATCGGGTAGGACTGAGTACGAATCCTGCAGTTCGCTCTCAATCGATTCGACGTGCCGTTTGTTGATGGCTTCGACGGTGTAGTGTGCTCCACCCATCAATGCGCCGATAGATCCCCAGGTGCCTGAATGGGTGGAGAGCGTGTTGGGGTACCAGGTAAACCCGTCAAACGCATCCAGCGATTCGGGGTTTTCTTCGCGTATGTTCTGCAACACACCGCCAGAAAATCCGTCGAGCATGACGACCAGGACATTGCGATCACGGGAAAAACTGACGATTTGTTCATGATCCGCTGGCAGTTCATGTGTCTGCTCTACAGTTTCGTCGGGGACTTCAAGGAGAAGGATGCTCGATACGGAGGCGACAAGTACGCCAACACAGAGATAGCTCGTGAGCTTCTGGAAGTAGATGACCGAACAACAAGCGACCAGGCCAAGGATCCCTAATCCAGCGCTTTCGAAGAGAATCTCAAGCCCGCTCCGGTTCAGTAAATCGGGCTGGTTCAGGACGAAGTGGTCCAGCAAACCGACATCCAGCAGGTTTGAATATCCGACCACGAGCATGAGCGAGTACACGCTGATGATTGCGTGTGCTTTTCTCCAGACGTCGTTCAGCAACCAGTAACCGGCGACAATCACCAGAGCAACTGGTACGAAATACGAAAACAGAGCTGCAGCCAGATCAGCTGTGGTGCCTGGCAGTTCGTCCGCCGATACATAGAGCGTTAGTGGATTTGCAACTAACAATATCAATACGACGCTGAACGAAGCCGCCATTGCAAGGGTGCCGTTCTGTTTGAGGTCACGCAACACGGGAAGTGATTGGAAGGCTGCGGGCACAAAGACCAGGGTCATGACGGCAGCCATCGCTGCGATGGTGAGCAGGCCGGTGTGTAAGCCAAAGGCTGCCCGAAAACCCACAGCCCATGCCACAAAGGCAGCTGACAGAAACAGGGTTGCGCCTAACAAGACAACCGCCTGGATCGGGTAGATTGATCCGCCAGTTGTGAATCTAAGCGTCCGGAGAAAGTGTGGTGCGGTTACAAATGCGAAGCCGGATATCGCTGCCACAAACAACAGATCAGCGCTCATCCCATTCCGTGTTCCCATGCCATAACGGATGGACAGAGCGGAAATTGCAATTGCCAGAACGCCGATACTGATCGCGGGATGGAATTCTGTTTGTCTGATGAGAGTATCGCGAAGACGGGTGAATCGGTTTGTCCTTCCAGCCAGGTTGGGTAGTGCCGACGGAGAAGCCTGGGTGGGCCGCAGGAAATCGAGTTTCAGTCGCTGTCCAACGGCGTTCTTTCCCAGAGAGAAGAGGTTATTGCACGTCCAGTAGAGAACGAGGCCTGCGGGCGAGGCGTACAGAACCACCAGAAAAAACAGCGCCAACCCCCACAGTTGCAGCTTTTCTGACCGGTCCATATACGCTGCGTATAGGTATGCAGACGCCAGATTGAAGATGGTCATAAGGATGGGAAGGGCGTTGATCGAGATGCCTCCAATCCGGATGAGACTATCTGCCGCGCCAAGATCCGGAAGGCCAAGGTAGGAGTGGCCAAGCCAATCTGGATAGTCAGACAGGAGCGAAAAGGCGGCGAAAAAGAACGGAATCTGGATGAGCAATCCGGCAGATACTTTCAATGCTGACAGTGGGTGATAGCCCATCCGTCTGTATACCTGTTGTGTGTAGTAGTAGCGCTCACGACGCGTTGAGTGTTTGCGGATAGAAGCAAGTTCGGCTTCCATGGCCTTGCGTTGACTGCGCTCCTCTTGTTTCCACTTCTCCGCAACGTAGTAGAGAGGAAGCAGGGCGATATTGACGACTATGCTCAGCACGACAACCGCGTGACCGTGGCTCGAGGTCAGGCGATAGGCCGCCTCAAAGCAATATCGCATGAGAAATTCGAGTGGAAAGATGAAAACTGTGTAGAGAACGTCCATGTGAATTCAGGTGGGATGCTCAGGTCGCGTGGGATATATGAGTGCGTTCGTCTCTGACGCTACGGAGTATTTCTTCGATCTGGCTTGCAGCAACCTCGCCAGCACGACCGAAGTTGTAAACAGATTCCTTTCGGAACTGCTCAGCGTCTTTTGAGGAGTGGTGGCCGAGGGTTTCACTGATGATGGATGGCAGGAGCCTGCAACGCTCACCTGACACCACACGACCAATACGCTCACGCGCGTCGATCTCCCAGATGGTGCGGTCGAGATATTCGGCTTCGTATCCATCGCGGGAAACCCAGTTGTCGATGACGATGACGGGCCGTTTAAAGAGAAAGGCGAAGTCGAAGATGACACCGGACAGATCGCTTACCATGATGGACGCAGCGGCCATAGATGCCGCAGCTGTTGGATTCCTGTCGATCGTCACGTTTGCGTAAGGTGCCAATAACTCTTCCATCGACTCCATGAGGTCGGCTTCGGACTTGTAGGTCTGGGGATGAGGACGCAGGATCACTTCGTAGTGCGCCTCGAGGATGGGTTTCAGGAGTTCCATCCCCTGCGCTGCCAGGAGGCCGTTGGGGCCCCATGTTGGTGCTATCAGAACAACTGGTTGGTCCCCGCTTCCCACCGCAGATAAGGGCCGCGCGTTTGTCTCGTAGTTGTCGTAGTAAGTACAGCCAGTCTCGAGGAGTAACTTTGCTTTGCCCTCCCGGTGCTCTTCGAGTGCCCGGATACTGTCAATCTGATGCGGGCCGGAGCACATCACCGAGTCGTAGTGGTCGAACGCGTAGCGTCGATACAGAAGCGTATCCGTTGGCGCGTGGATCAGATGGCTGTAGTGACGAACCTGTTTTGATCGTTTGATATTGAAGACGTCCAGCTGGGGGGTCGTCATCACCACAACGTCGGCAGAGAGATTGTTCAGCAAGGCTGCTGCCCGGGCGCCGCTCCCGATGTGGAATGCAGAGACCAGGGAAGATTCGGTTTGCAAACCTGCATCTCTCGGGTCCGACGTGAGGTATGCACATCTGATGCCGCGAGCCATCAATGCATCGATGACAGGATTGAAGACGCCCCAGTACTGTCCGCCTTCCGAGTAGAACACCAGATCAATGCCCGTGAGTTGAGCTGTGAGCTGATCAGCGCGTCCCCAGAGTGTTGCGGTGAGCCGGTAGTAGAGTCCCCTGGCCAGATAGGCGACTGTTGCAGCCATGCCGGTGAGTGCATATACCAACATACTCCCGCTCCCGGGGTCGAGGTAAGCGAAAGCTGTGCCCGGGATGCAGATACCAAGCGCGATGCCAGACACCCGTCGCCAGCTGGAACGTGGTTTGGTCGGCTGGGAAAGAAAAAATTGCGCTGTCATGGCATTGAAATATATCGCTGCTCCACAGGCTTTGGTAGATTAGTTGTCAAATTACGGGCGGGGTTGGGAAGGGTCAGATGACAACTGTCTACATCGGCATGACTGTTGATGTGCTCCACCACGGCCATATAAACGTGATCGCCAGGGCAAGGGAACTCGGCAATGTCATCGTGGGGTTGCTGACCGACAGTGCGATCGCAGATCACAAGCGACTGCCTTATCTGTCGTATGAGCACCGTCAGACAGTTGTTCAAAACATCAGCGGCGTGAGTGAAGTGGTTCCGCAGGAAACATGGGATTACGTACCAAATCTCCTGCACTACAGGCCGGACTTCATGGTTCATGGTACAGACTGGCTGGAAGGTCCGCTGGCCCCCTACCGTGCTCGGGCGATGGAAGCGCTGGAATCGTATGGGGGAGAGCTTGTTGAGGTGCCTTATACCGAGGGGGTGTCATCACACTCGATGGTGGAACAGATGCGCGCCTGGGGCACAACACCGGATTTGCGGCGCGCGACGTTGAAGAGACTGATCGCTGCAAAACCTATCTCTCGTTTCATAGAAGCACATAGCCCGATTTCAGCCCTGATTGCCGAACATACGAGTGTTGAGGTCGATGCCCGGTTGCGTCAGTTTGACGGCTTCTGGTCGAGTTCGCTGACCGATTCCACTGCCCGAGGGAAGCCCGATATCGAAGCCCTCGATATTCACAACCGCCTCCAGAATATCGACGACATGTTCGAGGTGACAACCAAGCCTCTGATCATGGATGCGGATACCGGTGGCAAAGTGGAGCACTTCGAGCTGAACGTGAGGAGTATGGAGCGGATTGGCATATCGGCTGCAATCATTGAGGACAAGAAAGGCCTCAAGAAGAATTCACTGTTTGGTAACGAGGTTCACCAGGATCAGGAAAGCATCGAGGCTTTTTGCGACAAAATCCGCGCCGGCAGAGCCGCGCGGGTGAGCGAAGATTTCATGATTATCGCGAGACTGGAAAGCCTGATTCTTGAAAAAGGCCTGAATGACGCGATCGAACGGGCGGGAGCGTACGCGAGGGCCGGTGCTGATGCCATCATGATTCACAGTCGTCAGTCGTCTTCTGACGAGGTTTTTGAGTTTGCTGACATCTTTCGGCAGGAATTCCCGTACCTGCCGCTCGTGAGCGTACCGACAAGCTATAACCGTACTTCGGAAGATGAACTCGCTGAGCGCGGATTCAACATTGTGATCTACGCTAATCATCTGTTGCGGGCAGCCTATCCCGCCATGCAGAAAGCTGCTCTCTCCATTCTTGAAAATGGCCGATCTGCAGAAATAGATGAGGATCTGATGGGCATTTCTGAAATCCTCGAACTCATTCCCGGTACGCGATAGTGATCGATCCTCGACAGTTCCTGTCAGCGATGGACGCTGCAGACATCAGATTTGTCACCGGTGTGCCTGATTCCCTGTTGAAAGACGTATGCGCCTGCATGGAGCAGGACCTTCCTTCGGACCGTCATGCGATAGCAGCGAACGAAGGGTCGGCAGTGGGTCTGGCGATTGGTCATTATCTGGCAACCGGCCGACCGGCCCTGGTCTACATGCAGAACTCGGGTCTGGGCAATTCGGTTAATCCCATTGCTTCCCTTGCGGATCCCGAGATCTACGCTGTGCCGGTGGTTTTCCTGATCGGTTGGCGCGGAGAAGTACTCCGGAGTGGTGAACAGCTCTCCGATGAACCGCAGCATCGCACGCAGGGGAAGATAACGACTGCACAGCTTGAAGTCCTGGGTATGCCGGTGAGGGTGGTTGATGCCTCGACGGATGTTCATTCGCTTGTCCCGGAAATGACCGATCTGGCAGTCAGCCGAGGTGGCCCGGTGGCGATGCTTGTTCGCAAAGGTTCGTTTGAGACTTTCAGCAGAAAAGACGTGTACGACGATAGCCACCTGATGGCCAGAGAAACTGCAATTGAAGCGATTCTCAATTCGTTGTCCGATGTCGTTCCGGTTGTTGCGACCACGGGAATGGCGTCGCGTGAACTGTTTGAGATACGCAAGCGGGACCAGTCTGGTCACCAGCGGGACTTTCTGACCGTTGGGGGTATGGGTCATGCATCTCAGATTGCAACCGGCATAGCGATATCTAGGCAGGAGAGGAAGGTGATCTGCCTGGACGGCGATGGTGCGTTGTTGATGCATATGGGCGGGATGGCTCTGAGCGGACGTATGCCGAACCTCGTTCATGTCGTGCTGAACAACGGGGCTCACGACTCGGTTGGCGGTCAGCCAACTTATGCAAGGTCGCTGAGGCTGTCTGAAATTGCGCAGGCGTTTGGTTTCGCAAACGTTCATCGGGTCTCTGATGTCGAGACATTGAAAAAGGTGATAGAGGTGTGTTGTTCAGGAGAAGAGAGTCAGTTCGTGGAAGTCCTATGCAGGCGAGGCGCGCGTCCAGACCTGGGTCGGCCTGATCGTACACCGGGCGAGAACAAGGCGGACTTCATGTGTTTCTTGGGGAGTAGTGGTGACAAATGAACAAACGATCGAAAGTCTCGTAAGCCAGCGGAATGATTCAAAGCTCATTTTCACCGCTGGTCCTGCGAGTCTTCTTCCCGAAAACCTTGCTGGTTTGAGACCCTGCTTTGGTCGCGGTGACGACGATTACTTGCGTGTGGAAGAAGATGTGTTGGTCCGTTTGAAGGCGATGAGTGGCCATTCACAGATTGCCCGCATGCAGGGGTCGGCAAGTCTTGCTCTGGAGATCATGGTGGCGAATTTCCTGCACGGTCGATTGCTTGTTGTCGAGACCGGATATTACTCGGAGCGCCTGCATGCGCTTTCGGCGTCCGCTCAACAGCGTGATGGACGGATTACCGATATAACGACTATTGACTGGACGGATCTGAACACGATAAGCGGGCGATACGACTGGGTATTAGCCTGTTCCACCGAGACCAGTCGAGGCTTACGGTTGCCGATTCACGAGTTATCGCACGCGGCGAAAACAGTGAATGCAAAACTCGCGCTGGATGCGACAGCCTCAATTGGTCTGGAGGAAGGACACGATGAAGCGGATGTGCTGGCGTACAGTTCCTGTAAGGGGTTGTTTGGTCTGACGGGTGCATGTTTTGTCGCGTTTAACGAATTACCGGGATATGAGGTTGATTCCTTTTATCTGAATCTTCGCTCCCATCTGGAGAAGCGAATGACGGGTCCCTATCATGCAATCGCATCGCTTTTCCATGTCCTTCCCAAGCACGACACTTTCCGAAGTGCGGTAAAGGCAAACAAAGCAGCCTTCATGCAGGCGATGTCGGTCCACCTCACGGTTCCGCCGGGTAGGCAGCCTTTGCTCTGTACGCACGTGGATTGCCACATCACGTCAGATGATCCGCGGGCAGTCCTGTATAAACCACGCAGTTCCCTGCCGGGTAGTGTCGTGTGCCATCTGGGTGAGGTACACCTTGCAGGGAAAGCATCAGGAGCAATCCTTGAATCGCTGCGGATGGGTGAGTAGCCAATGGCGGGTCAAGCCAGACGCATTATGGTCGACATGTCGGCCACCATCCTGCATCACGGCCATATACGCTTACTGAAAGCCGCCAAAGAACTGGGTTACGTGGTTGTTGCTCTGACCACTGACGATGAAATCGAGAAAAAGAAGGGATTTACACCGGGGCTGAACTTTGAACAGCGCCGCGAAATCCTCGAGGCGATTCGTTACGTCGATGAGGTGGTTCCTTGTAAGTGGCTGATCGAAGAAGATTTCCTGGATATGCACAATATCGATCTGCTGGTACACGGCCATGACAATGCCAACCCCATCCCGCCGGATCGGCTCCTGATCCTGCCACGCACCGCGGGTGTGAGCAGTAGCGCTTTACGAATCACAGAGAGGTAGATCAGCTAGCGATGTCGGAGATACGCACCGGTTGGCGCCATGCGCCATGATGTAGTTTCACGTCCTCCTGAGTCTCACAACCGGGATCACCCGTTTTGTCTTCTCGCGGTAATCCGTAAACGTCGCCATCTGACTTTCCATCTGCGTGTACAGCCTGGTTCGATCAGACTCGTCCACCACTGAAGCGACGGCAGTGAATTGTTCGGTGCCTACTTCGACGGTCACCTCCGGATTGGCTAGGAGGTTGTAGTACCAGGGGGGATGTTTATCCGCACCCGCAAACGAAGCGATAATGATGAGGTCATCACCGTCTGTTGTGTACGCCAGTGGATTGGTGCGACTCGCTCTCGACTTTGCGCCGGTATTGCCAAGTAACAGGAGTGGCACACCCTCGAACGGCGCACCGACAACACCGTTGTTTGCGCGGAATTCTGCAATGATCTTTTCGTTGAAAGCCGTGGTTTCGTTAGCCATTTCTGCCTCCCGGTCAGCGCCTGTTCGGAGTGCATCATAACCAAACTGCAGGCACCGGTTGACAGTTACCGGCAGAAACGTAAACCTACTTGCATTAACGCCGGGTCAAACTGGCTGTTGTCCCGGTAGTACCAAACTCGCGAGGCTTGAAATCATGAGCCGTAGAATCCTGGTCATCGGCCTGGATGGATTTGAAACCACAATTGCCGACAAGATGATTGCGCAGGGTCGCATGCCCAATTTCTGTCGCATGCTGTCTGCGTCCGCTTGTGTGGATCTCGACCATGGTGCTGCGCGGCGAACGGGATTGGCATGGGAGCACTTTTCGACAGGTCTGGATCCGTCGAGTGCTCATCGCTGGTCTGCAGTCTCATTCAACCCGCGTAAATACCGTTGCACCCAGGAGCCCACCCGCCTGGAACCTTTTCCTTCGAAATTCGACTTCAAAACGGTTGCGTTCGACACGCCTTATTTTGATCTGAAACGTGCAGGCAACGTCCGGGGCATAGCGAACTGGGGCGCGCATGATCCTGGTACACCTCAGGATGCTGGTGCCGATGCGCTCGCGCGGGAGATCAGCGAACGGTTCGGCGAGTATCCTGCGAAAAACTGGATCTATGGATTTACCTGGCCGTGTGTCGAGATGACTCGGGAAATGGGTGGCGATCTCGTGCGTGCAACACACAAGCGTCTGGACATAGCCGAGTGGCTCCTGGGAGAGCGTTTCCCCGACTGGGATCTGGGCCTGGTTGTGGTCAGCGAGCTGCATTCCGCCATCGAAGCTTTGTGGCATGGCGTCGACGGTTCACACCCGCTGGCGGGCGTGCCATCCGCGCAACCGGCCGGGTGTGCGCTTGAGGCGGTATACGAAGCAGTCGACGGGTTCATCGGTTCGCTTGTCAGCCGTTTTCCGGATGCTGTCCACCTCGCTCTGTCGATGCACGGGATGGGGCCTAATCACAGCGACGTGCCTGCCATGGTGCTGTTGCCTGAAATCCTGTATCGCAGATCGTTTGGCCGGAAGATGATGGATTTCGGTGGAGACCCGACCGCGGAACTCTGTGTAAGTCCGGTATCGGGCTGGTCTGAGTCCATCTGGGAAAGCTGGTCCGGGAGTACAGGATTTGGTGACCGGTCCGCCGGTGCGACCACCCTGGAAAAACTTCGTCTCGCGTTAGAAAGGCGTTTACGGAAGCTGTTGGCAATACCCGCGCCCGACACGATACGTTGGATGCCTGCAAGTTGGTATTCACCGTTCTGGCCGAAAATGGGCGCTTTTGCGATTCCAGCGTTCTATGACGGTCAGGTACGGATCAACGTCAAAGGCAGGGAGCGAAATGGGCTCATCGATCCCTCCATGTATGACGAGGTCTGCAATGAGCTTGTCAGTGATCTGCACACATGGACAGACCCGGCCACGGGAGTGTCTGCAATCGAGGAGGTTCACTTTACCCACCCTGGAGATCCGATGTCCGTTTCTGAAACGGAAGCTGACATCGTGATTGTGTGGCGCGGCACGCCGACTGAACTGGTTGGGCCAGCGGGAGAACGGGTCGGCCCGGTCGCAACCCGGCGAACAGGGGCGCATACGGGAGGCAATGGTATCTCTGTCTGGCACGGGAGAGACTTCATGCCGGGCCGTTATTCCGCACACTCTTCGTTTGACGTTGTGCCGACTTTGCTGGAGTACCTGACAGGATCCTGCAGCGAAAAGGTGGACGGAACGAGCTTTATGCGGGAGATACTGCGGTAACAGTGCAATGCGATGGGTGCGACGATACAGGTCTGACTGGTGGATTATGGAAGGAGAGGAGGTCCAGAGTGGCGCGCCTTTCTCGATGCTGTGTGCTGCACCTGAGCTGGACCGAAACTATCTTGCAAGCCTGGCTTTCAGCGCCGGCTACCAGGAGTACCGCGTAGCGAGAGACTGGATCTGGAGTTCCAGCAAGATCTATAAGAACCTCGACCGGCCCGTGTCTGCCATCCTGGTAGCACATGAGTCACGGCCTCAAATAGCCGGGCGTGGTTCTTTCTTTCACCTGCCGCAGTGGATAAACGGCAGGATGGATCTGCCTTATCCGTCCAGGGTGTTGACTAACAGAAGCGTGAAGTCAGATTTGAGAAGGATCCGGAAAAACGATCTTGGCTGGGTTGTCTCGAAGGAGCTCAGTTGCCTGGAAGACTTTTACAACAACATGTTTGTCCCGTACACACGATCGGCGCATGGTTCGCGTGCATTTGTCCGTTCGTTCGAGGAACTGCGCGCACGGTTTTCTCAGTGTGAATTGTTGTTCGTAACCCATGACCAGCGGACAGTCGCAGGTATCCTCATCGACTATACGGGTAAAGATCCGGCCCTCTGGACCATTGGTGTTCGTGATGGCGATCCGGATTACCTGAGGATGGGCGTCGTGGGGGCGGTATATGCCTTTTCCGGCGAATATCTGCAGGGGCAAGGGCATAAGGTGATGGGCACGGGAATGTCGAGGTCGTTTCTGCATGACGGTGTCCTGAATTACAAAAAGAAATGGGGGCAGGAAATATCTGGTATGTATCCGGCGCTGTTCTCGTTCAGCGTCGTTGATGCAGACAGAGGGGCTCGTGCGTTTCTGCAGAACAATCCGTTTGTATTCCTGTCAGGTGGCAGGCTCAACGCTGCTGTTTTCGTAGAGGGCAACACGCTCTCAGATGCCGAACAGCTTTGTAAGGATTTCTGTCACACCGGGTTGGAGCGTATGTTCGTTTACCTTCTTGATGCCCATACGGCGCCTTCACAGGACATGCTCCCTTCCTCTCTTCACCACCGGGTGGTTTTGCAATCTGCAATGGACGTAGTTGGGTAGAAGTGTGGGTGTCGATGCCGAACGACTTGAACGCAGCGCCAGGGTATTGGTCGACCAGCTCCTGGTATTGCAGGAAGCTGAGCGGCTTCTGATCTATACCGATCAGGAGGAAGACACTGCGTGGTTGGAGGTGCTGATCGAACAGGCGGCGCAGCGAGGGGCGCGATCCGAAGTTCTCGTGCTGGATCCGGTACAGTGTCTGGAAGACCAGTCCCGACAACTGGTCAAACGCATTGAGCAGGGTGTTGATGTGATATGCGAGTTTTCAAAGCGGTATTTCTATCTCACTTCCAGCTGGCAGGTGGCTGAACGGGCAGGGGTGCGAGCCTACTCACTGGCCGGTATGGACTCCGAGGCTTTTATCCGGTGTGTTGGCGAGGTCGATCATGACGCCATGTTTGAGTTCGGGGAGGCGCTTACCGGTCGCTTAGGGGAGATCAAATCCCTGCGCGTCTTTTCCGGGAATGGTACGGATCTCGCGATGGCGGTGAAGCCTGGCACACTTCGCCGCATCGTCAACAAAGCCCTCAAACGCCCCCGCCTTCGCCTCGAGCACCTTGAAGGGCGCCTTGGGAATGGTAGCCGGTCCACGTTTCTGGGTGGACAACTCGCCTGGCACGGCAGTCCGGTTCCGCTGAATGGTGTCGCCGTCGTCGACGGCAGGATCTGGCCGCCGGATGAGCTGGGTGATCTGGAAACGCCGCTGATACTGACCATCAAAGAAGGCAGCGTGATTGACATTGATGGCTGCCCCGAAAAGGTGAGCATCCTGAGTGATTGGTTCCGGGGTATGCCGAGGGCGATACAGCACCTGTGTTTCGGCTTTCATCCCGGCGCAAAGATGGCAGGCCAGATTCTCGAGGCTGAGAGATGTTTTGGCTCTATCACCCTGGGGATCGGGGAAGGGTCGCTTCACACGGATGGTGTCATCAGGGCTCCCTCAGTCGAGGTGGATGGCAACCGGTTCCTGGACGCAGGGGTGTATCGGCATGTGCCTGGAAAGCGGGGGAGCTTGCTGAATGAGCTCTGACAGGGAATGGATAGTCGTCGGACCTGGGGCACAGAACCTCAGGGAATGGTGATCTATGATCGTTGGCGACGGGAGTTTTGAATGAGTTTGAAAGTGATGCTCTATGGTGTCCCCAAAGACTGGTATCAGGGGATGCCGAATGCTGACACGGTAGTGGCGTCGAAGCTTTTCGATTCGTCTTTACCACATCTCGAGTACGAGTTTTACGAACACATCGCGGTACACAAATTCATCGAGGTGGCCGTAAACGCAGAAGAGGACGGGTTCGATGCGATCCTCATGGGGTGTTTTTACGACCCGGGTGTCAGAGAAGTGAGGGAACTCGTCAAGATTCCTGTCGTGGGTGTTGGCGAAGCGAGCTTTCATATGGCTGCAATGTTGAGTGCAGACAAGTTTTCGGTATTGGTTGGGCGCAGGAAATGGATACCCAAAATGTCGGCCAACGCCCGTGTGTGTGGCCTCGATTCCCGGATTGCCTCGTGGCGGGTTCTGGACCTGAGCGTTCCGGACATGAAAGACGATGACAAGACTTATGCGGCTGTTTTGCGTGAAGCGGAAGCAGCCGTTCGGGAAGATCATGCGGAGGTGGTCTGTCTTGGCTGCACAGGGCTCATAGGTCAGGCACAGAAGGTGCAGGAAAAACTTGGTGTGCCGGTCCTGGATCCGATTGCGGTCGGCTTGAAAATGGCAGAGTTCAAGGCGTCCCTCTGGAAACAGTTCAGCTTGTCACACAGCAAAATCGGGGGATACGAGGCGCCGCCTCCTGAAGAGTTCAGGCAACTCTATAAGTCGACTTACAGCAAGCTCGGCAAACTGCTGCGCTGACTGAAGGTGCGTATGACCTCCCGAAATTGTTCAAAAGGCCCCTTCACAATGCACATACAAAGGCAAAAAACTCTGTGGGTGTTAACCCGTATCATCCGCGCTGTAGAAAACCCTTCACTACTGGGGAGCAAGCACTGTGGTTAGGTCCTGAAGGACCTTATGTGCGTATTTTGCGATGCCTCAAAATTCATACAGGTCTTCTCAGCACTTATGGGGACGACGCATTCAGCAGGGTCTCCGAAGCGTGGGTATCCGTGTTCTGCCGTTTTTCATGGTGCGCGAAAATGAGAATCCGGGTGCTGAGATACCGCTGCCCGATAACTGCGAGTTTCGTGAGTATTTTGCTGGTGACATCGACCTGCTCACACGTTCGAGAGGTGACCACGTGGAGGAGGGTGCTTACCGGGAACGTTTCGATACGGGTGTGCTTTGTTTCGGGTTGCAGAGCGAAGATCGCGTGATGGCCGTCATCTGGTGTAACCCGAACAAAATCACTGGCTTGCTCTACCCCTGCGATCTGGATGAGGAGACGGTCTACCTTTTTGACGCTTATTCTCATCCGGACTTTCGTGGCAACAATCTTGCCCCGGCACTCCGCCAGAGAATTTACGGTGAACTGAGCAATCGTGGCATACGGTCGTTTTGTAGTATCACAGAGTATTTCAATTCCCAGGCAAGGCGATTCAAGGAAAAGCTCGGAGCCAGGAACGAGTGGCTCGGAGCGTGGATCGGGTTTCGAAACCGCGGCCGGTCTTTTGTGATCTGGCGTTACAGGCAGAAAGGGGGATGAATTCTGCGCTACAGGAAAGTGTTTCCACGGAGGTCGTCAGGCTCGAGGTTATTCCGGTCACAGGCAACGTGAGTGTCCTGGAATCACACGTTGCGGCGTGGAACGAACTGGCTCAAAACGCGTGTGATCCCAACCCCTTTTATCATTCGGCGAACATGATGAGCGCGATGGTGAACCTGACGCCGCAGACGCGTGTCGACGTGGTTTTTGTCTATCTCGATAGCGATGCGTGGTCGTTGATGATCGGGATGTTTCCACTTACGGAACGAACCAGCGGGCTGCCGACTACCCGTAAACATCGCCAGCTCTACAACTACGCGCACTGCTATCTGCAGACTCCGTTGATTCACCGGGACTACGTTGACGTATCCATTCGGGAGTTTGCGGAATTCTGCAGGCATTCCCATGACATAGCGTCGGTGAGGTCAAACCTGATACCAGGTACCAGTCAGTTCTTTAAGGGGCTTCAGATGCTCGCTCACCAGCATCACCTTCCCTTTGAAACATCAGACTATTATTCCAGAGCTGTTCTCGAGCCGAATGTTTCATTCGATGAATTTCTTGCAAAGAGTATTTCTTCGAAAAGGCGTGCTCACTTTCGGCGTTCCATGCGGCGTTTACGGGAGCTTGGGAATCTGGAAGTCGACCGGTTTGATGCTGGTCGGCACAGTCTGGAAGAGTGGAGTGAACAGTTCACCGATCTGGAGCACAGAAGCTGGAAAGGGGAAGCGGGAACGTCGCTGCAGATGTCCGACGCGGACCAGAGGTTCTTTGCTGACATGTTGACCAGCGGCATCGATGAAGGAACAGCGGAGATGTACCGTCTGTCATTGAACGACATGCCCATCGCGATGAATCTTCAGCTTGCAGGTCACGATGGATCGTTATTCGGTTTCAAGATTGCCTACGATGAAAAGTACAAACAGTATTCACCCGGCGTTTTGCTGTCGATGCTCTTCACGCAAGACCTGCTTGATCGTCGTAAGGAGATAGGGTTTGTCGATTCGTGCGTTCAGGCCACGGATACCAACTGGGACAAGTTGTGGCCTGATCGCATGACGATAAAGCGCTTCAGGTTCGGCGATGGGAGCTGGTCGACTCGCCTGGCTTTCTGGGGGGCAAAAGTGGTTCATAACCTCCGGTCGGGGAGGGGTGCATGACCAGACGGACTATTGTGCCCAACGAACAATGCCCTGCGGCGATGATTGAGCCTCTGTTGCGACACCCCAGCGCCCAGGCGCGGGGCGAAGGCTTCTTCTTCCGTGAGATGGTCCGATATTTCCACTGGCCATACCAGGACATGCAACAGGAGGGCATGGACCCGGGTCCACTGCACAGTAAATTACGATCCCTGACCGCGCGTTTGTTCAAGCGATTCGGCGAGGAAGGATACGGTGAGACAATTGCGACCCGCCTGACCGAAGAGTGGATAGACGGTCTGGAGGACGTTTCTACGCTGAATCTCGTGTCGAGTCTCAGACCGATTGTTGTGCAGGTTTTCTTTGAACTTCTTTTCCATCGGCGTATGACCGAAAGAGAACTCGACCTTTACGTGGAAGTAGCCGGAAACTTCAACGACGTTCTCAAGAGTCTTGGAGTGACGTCTAAACGGCCGCGTAGATTGATGTATGAAGATCTTCTGGCTCAGGTCGAGCAGGGAGATTTCGATGAACTGTTCGATGACGCGTTAAGCAGGGAAGAGAACGTTGATCGCATCGCGCAGCATGTGGGCACAACGCTCTTGTACACGGGTGTGCTGCAAACCGTTGAATACGCTACACATACGCTCACAGCACTTGCCCAGCATCCTGTTGAATTGGAGCGAGTGCGGAACAGTTCTGATGACGGCGGAGAGGTACTTGGTCGGGCGATGTCGGAGGCGATGCGCCTGTTTCCACTTTTTGGGCGTACCAACCGGGTCGTTACGGAAGCTTTCGAGCACGGTGAGGCCGATTTCGGTACAGGTGATGTCATCTATCTCGAATTCGGCAAACTGCACAGGCAACACTGGCCAGCCAGTGATGAGTTCATACCCGATCGTTTCGATGCTGGCAGCAGCGCATATGCCGGAGAAGAATTGTGTTCACAGCATTTCATACCCTTCGGAGCCGGTCCCAGGGCATGCCCCGCGCAGGAATTATCGACCCGTATATCGCGTGGGATCATGACTGTCGTGCTCCATCGGTTGAATCTGCTGATACCCGAACGTTTTCACCACACACGACGTATAGCGCTTGGTGTGCCAGCGGTTGCTGTCCGCAGAGACGCTTCAGCGGAGCCGGATCGAGCGCAAACAGCCCTGTCTGAACTCAACGCAAGGTGTGTCGTCGATGATTCCCGTGTGCTGTTTCCCGCGCCGAGCCTCCTGCCGTTTTTGCAGGCTGCCGTCTCGACCGGAATGAAGCTCAGCCGGTTTCATGGGTCCTGGTTGCCTTGTGTCAGAATGAGTCTGAGCATCAACTACAGCCGGTATTTGCGCAAATTGCGTGGTATGGCCGGGGTAGGACAGCAGTAACCGACGATGGATGTCATCGTTCCGGGCCTACCCAGGACAGGTACAATGACACTTGCCCGGGCGTTCGAGATTCTGGGCTATGAACGCGTCTATAACCGGCTGACCATCAATCGTCGCCCTCAGGATTTAAGGGCCTGGCATGCTGCACTTCGTGGAGAAGACGTAGACTGGCACAACCTGTTCGACGGTTATCGGGTGTGTATCGGCTACCCCGTGTTTCTGACTTTCCGTCAGCTTCTGACGTTCTATCCTGATGCACAGGTTGTCCTGCCTATCCGGGATTTTGAAGTCTGGTACGCAAGCTCAAAAGCGACACTGCTCGAGCTTGACTCATCGTTTTATAGGGAGCCGATGAATCAACGGTTCCGCGAAACGTTTTTTGGGGGTGATGCTCAAGCGTCAAAAAGCGCTTACAACCAGCATAATGATGCCGTTGTCGAGGCTGCTATGCCCAGACGAACACTCGTCCATCGACATGAAGATGGGTGGGGACCGCTGTGCGAACACCTTGGGTGCGCTGTTCCACCGATTGCTTATCCGCATCGGAACACCAAACACAGGTTCAGAAGGCGACATCTGCCGACGTTAGGTAAGCGCTTTCGTCGCAAGTTCCGGTTCTAAAAGTCTTCTCTGTCCCAGCCTCGTGGTCATGCGTCGTCAGAGTACTTTTGTTATTCCCGGGTGAGAACGTACGTCAATAACTCTACAACCTGTTCCGGTGAGGTTGCCCAGGCATGTGCCTGCGCATCCACTTCCTTCAAAGGATGTATCAGATCTTCAGCGTGGAGCGTGATATAGGGTTTGCCCAGCGCAGCGCAACAACCTGCATCAAACGCGGCATTCCACTGTTTGTACTTATCTCCAAAACGAACAACGGCAATGTCACACTTTTCGATCAGTGTCCGGGTTCGTATGGCGTTGACCTTTGCAGATTTGTGGTCGCGCCAGAAGTTCTTGTCTTCCTCGCTCAGAAGATCTCCGGCTGCGTCGCTGGCCTCGTGATCTGTGACCGCAGACGTAAATTCGATGCTGAGATTCTCTGCCTCACACCCGTCTTTGAGTTGCTGGCGCCAATCCGTGTGGATCTCGCCGGATAGGTAGACGTTCCAGTTCATGTTTTCCCGCTACAAAAGTGTCAGCGCGAATTGTTCATTATCCGCTGCGCTCCCTCAAGCCGACTGGAGCCTTGTCCTAGATATCCAGGTCTCCCTTCAGGAGTCTTTGAGCGATTGTTCGATTGAGAATTTCGTTGGTACCGTCAGCGACATTGACTATACGCAAGGCATGCCAGGCTTCCGTCAGGCCTAGTTCGTTTGTAAATCCCATCGCGCCATGCGTCTGTATCGCCTGGTCAACGGCTGCGTACCCGACCTGTACAGAATAAGCTTTTGTCATGCTCAGTTCTTTGATCGCGGGAAGCCCCTGGTCGAGCAACATGGCGGCATTGATCCCCATCAGGTGAGCTGCGTGCAACTGAGTTGCAGATTCCGCGAGAGGGAAGGTGACACCCTGGTAGTTGGATATCGCTGAGCCGAATGCTTCTCGCGTCTGCGCATACTCGAGCGCAAGCTCCACGGCCCAGCGGCCGTAGCCAACAGCCCGAGCGCTGTTGTAAATCCTTCCGAGCGACACACCATAAAGGGCTGCTGCAAACCCGTTGTTGAGCTCGCCGACGATTTGCCATGGTTCAACGTAGAGGTCATCAAAAGCCAGTTCCGCTTCGTCTCCGCCAATATGGCCGAACAGTTTGATGATTCTCTGTACGGAAAAGCCTGGTGTGTCGGTGGGCACGATGAAGGCTGTAATGCCACCTTTTTTGGCTTCAGCGAGTTCGCCATCGGTTACGGCAAAAATTACGCAGTAATCCGCAACCGGCGCGTTGGTTGTCCAGATCTTCCTGCCGCTGATGCGCCACCCGTCACCATCCCGCACGGCTTTGGTTTTGATCATGCTTGCATCGGAACCGGCGTTGGGTTCTGACAAGCCGAAACACATTGATTGAGTCCCGTTCAGCAGGCCAGGCATGATCTGGTCCTGCGCTTCCCGTGTCACCTGTTCGAGGAGACGACTCGGGCCGAATGCCCAATGTGCCAACGCGTAAAGCATCAGCCAGTTCTGCGGCCCACACCGATGGAAGAGTGCATGCCAGGCTGCGTAGTAAGCCAGGTGTCGCAGAGCACCGCCGCCCAGCGCCTCGGGTACAC
>JANQFF010000356.1 GCA_028277965.1 Pseudomonadales bacterium | reverse complement strand
GGCAGCAGCTGGAGCGAGAGCCTCCGCTGGGACTATGAGTGGAACCCGCGCGATCAGATGAAGAAGGCATCGAAGTACGTTAACACATCGTTGGATGGTCATGTCGAGTACGAGTACTGCCTGTCCTGCGACGGCGCGCTGTCGAAACGGCTGAAGTACGATTCCACAGGTGACCTGGAGGAGGGCTGGCGTTATGAATACGACGGCCTAAACCTCCTACGCATGGACGAGGTCCACGACAGCAATTCGGACGACGACCTGAACGACGACCTCGCCGCCGACAACTGGCGTATCCGCGAAACCAGCACCCACCGCCCGGGCCAGTTAGGCGCCCAACTCGGCAAGCGAGTCTACGAACACACCGGCAACGACGCCACGCCCGACGGTTATGACGATTACACTTACGCCTACGACGCGGTCGGAAACGTAGTGATGGTCTTCGACAACCTCGGAAACGAGGAGTTCCACTTCGCGCAGGATGCGTTTGGGAATGAACTTGAGATCGCTGCCTTCAGAGCAGACGATTGGGATTCAGCGGAAACAGCAGGGGTGTTGGAGCACCAGACGGGGAAGTGGATCGATCCATTTACGGAGATGTATTACTTCCATGCGCGGTGGTACGACGCAGGGGTGGGGCGGTTTGTGGGGAGGTCTTCCTTGCCACGCAAACTGGAGCCAGCGTACCGATATTGCCACAATGATCCCTTGGGATGGAGTGATCCTGATGGAAGAAAACCGAAGAAGGATGAGTTCGAGGAATGGCAGAAATCCGCCTGCAAGAGCCTACGTGCATTCGCCGACACAACAGTCGGAAGCTGGGCATCGAATTTCGTGATCAGCTGCATGGGAGCACTCAAGTGCCTCTTCACGTTGTCATGTGACGCCGACAATTTCCGCGATGCGGGGGCATTGAAAGGGTGTGTTCAGGGGAGGGATGATGTCATTGACATTCTGAAGGATGGACTCCCTCAGGGATGCACGGTCCAGGGTGTGCGTGGCTCTGTCCATTGGACGGTGAAGGTGG
>JANQFF010000093.1 GCA_028277965.1 Pseudomonadales bacterium | reverse complement strand
CTGACGAAAACCCGCGAAGAGGTTGCCCTCATGGGTGAGATCAGCCGTCGATCGGGTCGGCCTCTGAGTTATGGCCTTGTGCAATCCGATCGCCGCCCGGACCTGTATACGAAGGTGATCGAGTTCAACGAGGAAGAAAACGCCAACGGCGCAATGCTGAGGCCGCAGACCACAGCACGTGGGATAGGCATGATCTACCACATCTACAACCGAACACCCTGGGACCGAACTGACTCCTGGCGTGCGCTACGTAAGCTTGATCGCGCAGGTAAACTTGCTGCGTTGCGGGATCCGGTTCAACGGGCACAGTTGATCGCAGATGCTGAGAGTGCTGAACGAGTGCCCTCCGCTACGAAGATGTTTGTGCTGCCGGAAGGTGACGCACGATACGATTGCGCGCCGGAAGATTCGCTTGCGGCTCATGCTGCCAGACGTGAGGTGTCACCAGCGGAAGCATTCATCGACCTCGTGCTCGAACGCAACGGCGCGGTCAATCTCAACTACCCGATCCTGAATCACCAGTTGAGCGCCGTAGAAGAAATGCTAGATATGGACCTGGTCACCCTCGGGCTTGCTGACGCCGGTGCGCATGTGGGCCAGATCATGGATACAAGCCAGCCGACCTTCCTTCTCACTTACTGGGTTCGCGAACGTGGGCGTTGGCCCCTGGAACAGGCGATCCGGAGACTGACTTCCGACACTGCGGATCTCTTCGGCTTCAGAGATCGCGGGCGAATAGCGGTGGGTGGTTATGCAGATATCAACGTAATCGACTTTGAAAACCTGTCACTGCCACAGCCGGAATATGTCAACGATCTGCCGAACGGTGCTGGACGTTACATCCAGGGCTCGAGCGGTTACGACTACACGATCGTGAACGGCGCTGTGTTCATGGAAAATGGGGAGCACACAGGTGCCCTGGATGGGCGAGTGGTGAGAGCAGGACGCTAACGGCACCAGAGAGGTCAAAGGAGACAACTATGAGCGAAGCGATACCCACCCCGGACGAAAACAACACATGGCGTCTGGAAACCGATGGTGCAAGCAAGTCCTGGGAACGCAGCCCTTACCCGGACGCCGACAACAAGTATTTCATGATATCGGCGGATGGGCACGTGCAGGAGCCGAAAGACCTGTGGCACAAGAGGGTGCCGGAGGAGTACTGGGAAAGGTTGCCCGGAGTGACGCTCAACACAAAAGGCGATCAGTTTCAGAAAACCGAGGGTTTCCGGCCACTCAGGATCAGAAACATCAAGATGGAAGGAGAAGATGCGCTTCGAAACGCCTCAGGACGCTCTCCTCAGGCCCGTATAGACGATCTGGCGAAAGACGGTGTGGATGGTGAGATCCTCTTCCCGAACCTCGGCCTCACAATGTGGGCGACACCGGACGTCAAATTCAGCCAGATCATGTGTCGCGCCTGGAACGACTGGGCCTGGGAGGAGTTTGGCCCTTACAACGACAGGCTTGCCCCAATGGCGGCTATTGCTGCAGGTGACGTTGAAGGGGCCATCGAGGAGGTCGAGCGGTGTGCAAAACTCGGATTCAAAGGCCTGTCGCTGCCTTGCAAGCCTGTGTTTGGTCCACCAAACCACGAAGACCCTAACTACAACCTTCCGGAATTCGATCCGCTGTGGGCCTGTATTCAGGACGTGGATCTGGCGATGACGTTTCACGTGTCCACAGGACGAGATCCGCGCACATCACGCGGCAACGGTGGGGCGGTGATCAACTACGCTGTCCACTCGCTGGCCCCAACCATGGAGCCGATCGCCAACCTGTGCGCATCCGGTGTGCTGGACCGCTTTCCGAAACTCCAGTTTGGCACCATCGAAGCAGGTATCGGCTGGGTTGCCTGGACGTTGCAGGCTCTCGATGAAGCCTACAAAAAGCACCATATGTGGGTGCGCCCAAAGCTGAATATGCTGCCGAGCGAATACTTCAAACAGAACGGATTTGCCAGCTTCCAGGAAGACAAGGTCGGACTTGATATCGCGCGGGAATACGACCTGGTCGACAATTTCCTGTGGGCAAACGATTTCCCCCATCACGAAGGCACATGGCCCCATTCCGCTCAGGCAATTGAACGGACAATGGGCAACTTAAATGACAGTGAACGTGCCAAAATCCTGGGTCTGAACAGCGCCAGGATCTTTGGGTTCGATGTGCCGGAGGGCTATCGCGCGTAAGCAGCTCCTTCTGATCCTACAGGATCATTTTGCCAGGTGCAGGTCGTGAGGCGCTTCTGAGCGATCCTGCAGCGTTTGTGCGGCGCAGGGAGCGCCCGGGACCGTTACAACTTCGTTACGAGTGCGCACATCGAGTTGTATATACCGGCCTACAATACACGCTGAACTGAACTTGTAACGGAGCGTAGTAGTGAGCAAGTGCCCTTTCCACAGTGACAGCGTAGGACACAGCCAGGACGGTGAAATCGAGTCGATTCAATGTCCGGCTTGTGGTGAGTATCGAATTTCAACGACAGCTCTCAGTGAGCTCAAGCGCAGGGTTAAAGAGGCTCCGGCTGGCTGGCTTGAAATGATCCGTAAACGCTCACTGATCTCCACACGCGATACACGCTCGCTGCTGGCCTGATCTGAACTTTCCGAAATAAGCCCTTACCGCCAGGGGCGTCCCTTGTCGTACCGGGCTTAGCCGCGATTCTTTTTTTCCAATCAATCGTCGAATACGTATCTCGGCAAGCCGGTTGCGTTTGACCGCTCGTCACACGCGAGCAGGGAATCACGACAATTGCTGTTGTCATCCAGCCAGAGGAAACCGTTGCGGTAGCCGAAAATTGGTTTGACAAACCGCATCTCCGTCGGCTCTCCGTTGTGAAAACCCGGAATAAACGTACTTTCCTCCATGTACTTTTCCGCGAACCTTTCGGTTTCTTTCGTGGAAAAGTCCGTTTCCAGATACTGTGTTTTGCGTGGACCACCCTCGTCATCCATGCGCGTATCGACCCAGAGTAATCCGAGTTCCGCCCGGGGGTTGTAGTTTGTTCGCGCGCCGTATCTCTGCGGCGCGATGTAGGAAGTGCCCAGATCTTTGGCGTTTGTTCCATGGTTGGGTATAACGGCGATGACGCGTGCACCATCCTGTTGTCGGAAAACCACTGAGAAGAGCATCAGAACGTTAACCCGTTCGCCGTCAACCGTCGCGGGGAGAACGGTCGCATTACCTGCGGCAGTCGTCACTGCCCGGAAAAACAGAGTGTCCACATCCTTGTCGTCGTAACAGCCGATTTCTTTGATGCCACCCCGCAGCATCACCTTGGCTTCGCAGCGGACAAACAGCGTGAAATCCCCCGGAACCTCCGGAAACTTGATCATCTTGGCAAGGGAAGTGTCGTGTTGTCCGATCATTGCAGGTTCGAAGGTTTTTGCATGAACGGTTCCGGTCAACAAAAGCAGCAGAATGGCCGGTAACAAGCGAATGATCATGTGCACCCCTGAGTGAATCGTTCGACTAAACTACACTGCTTTTAACCACGATCAAGTCGAGATTTGGCAAAACAACGCAGGCAAACCGCCACTCAATGGGGTGTGTACCAGGTTGAAGTCGATGATGGGGTCATTACGGAGGTTGTGCCGGACGTGAGCGATCCCAACCCCTCAGCCCTGGGTCGTGGGCTGGTCGATGGGGTGCAGCATGATAAACGCATTCGGCAACCGGCTATCCGGCGACGCTGGCTGCAATCACGTGAGCGTAGTAGCCGTGGCGGTGACGAGTTTATCGATGTGCCCTGGGATGAAGCGCTCGATCTCGCAGCGGAAGAGATCGAGCGGGTAGCAATAAATCACGGGAACACGTCCATTTTCGCCGGATCATACGGGTGGGCGAGTGCCGGGAGATTTCATCACGCCCAGTCCCAGCTGCATCGATTTATCAACCTGGTTGGTGGCAGCACCCGTGCGATGAATACGTACAGCACCGCTGCGGCGCAGGTCATTCTGCCCCACGTTGTCGCCACGTGGCAGCAGATGGAGCTCGAGCAACCCACCTGGGACGAAATAGCGGACGGAACAGGGCTGTTCGTGGCTTTCGGCGGCGTACCGCTGCGGAATACCCAGGTTGCTTATGGAGGCATCACCGAGCATCGAACAGGCGAAGGCATACACAAGGCGCGCTCTGCCGGTGTACGGTTTGTGAACGTCTCGCCTGTTCAAGGAGATTTCGAAGACGCTGATGACTGGATAGCCTGCCGACCGGGTACGGATGTTGCGCTGATGCTGGCAATCGCTTACACGCTGGAAGTAGAAGATCTGCTCGATCGATCGTTTCTGGATACACATTGTGTTGGGTATGAGGTGTTCAGGGAGTACGTCCTCGGGCGTTCAGATCGAGTCGCCAAATCTCCGGCATGGGCTGCTCAAATCTGCAATGTTCCCGAGGAAAGAATCTCAATTCTGGCGCGCGACATGGCGGCGAAGAGAACGTTCATATCTGCTGCCTGGTCACTGCAGCGAGCTCATCACGGAGAACAGCCATACTGGATGACAGTGACACTTGCAGCAATGCTGGGTCAGGTTGGTCTTCCGGGTGGTGGGTTTGGTTTCGGCTACGGAGCGGAAGGATTTATCGGTAGTGGCTGGCGGCGGATACATTGGCCGGCTCACAGCAAGGGACGCAACCCCACGGGCATGGCGATCCCGGTCGCGCGCATTGCGGACATGCTTTTGCACCCAGGCGACACCGTGGCTTATGACGGGCGAGAAATCACATATCCGGATATCCGGCTGATCTACTGGGCGGGTGGCAATCCGTGGCATCACCATCAGGACCTGAACCGGCTAGCCAACGCATGGAGAAAACCCGAAACAGTGATCGTCAACGAACCCTGGTGGACACCCACAGCGAAGTGGGCGGACATCGTGTTCCCGGCGACAACGCAGCTTGAACGCAGGGATATCTGCGCCAGCAGTCATGACCCCTGGCTGATGCTGATGGACAAAGTGCTGGACCCGCAACATGAAGCCCGGTCAGATTTCGAGATCTTTCGAGGCCTGTCGGAGCGGTTCGGGCTCCGCGAGGCATTTGATGAAAACCGGGACGAGGATCAATGGCTTGAGCACATGTGGTCCCGCTGCAAACAGACAGCAGCTCAGCAGGGGGTCGAGTTACCCGAATGGGGCGAGTTCACCGCCGTGGGACGCCACAGAATTCCCGACGATGACATGCGCAAACCGTGGATGTCAGAGTTCCGCGCAGACCCGGATGGAAAGCGATTGAGAACACCATCCGGCAAGATCGAAATCTACTCGGAGACGATCGCGAGCTTTGACTACTCAGACTGTCCGGGTCACGCCACATGGCTTGAACCGGCAGAGCGCCTCGGAGGGCAGGGCAGTGAGCGTTGTCCCCTGCATCTGCTGTCACCGCAGCCGTCCAACCGCCTCCACAGCCAGTTCGACCATAGCGAGCACAGCCAGAAGGACAAAATAGACGGCAAAGAGGCGCTCACGATGCATCCGCAGGACGCTGAAGTCAGAGGCATTGCCGAGGGTGAGATCGTCAGGGTATTCAACGACAGGGGAGCTTGCCTCGCCGGGGTTCGATTCGATGCTGGTCTCGCACGTTCTGTTGTGTCTCTGCCAACGGGTGCGTGGTTCAAACCGGATGTCTCGAGTAACGAACCGTCACTCGAGCTCAACGGCAATCCGAACGTGTTAACGCTCGACATAGGCACAAGCAGCCTCGCTCAGGGGCCAAGCGCAAATACATGTCTTGTTGAAGTTGAACCATATGATCCGCAGACTTGATGCGGGAGATCTATGGCCTCGTAGTTCAATGGATAGAACGACCGCCTCCTAAGCGGTAGATGCAGGTTCGATTCCTGCCGGGGCTACCAGTTAACGTATTGAGACAGCAGTACATCAAGTGACACCCTTAAAGAAACGCGTTCTCGCGAGTTTCTCGGCGACAGCAGCACCCCTGGCTGCCATGGGCCTGCCCATCGCCATCTATGTGCCCCCGTTCTATGCCGAAACCATGGGCCTGAGCCTCGCGAGCATCGGGTTGATCTTTACCCTCGCGCGCATCTGGGATGTGGTAACGGATCCGATCATGGGCGCTGTGATCGACCGCTTCAGCACGCGTTGGGGGCGTCGGAAACACTGGATTGCCATCGGCACACCGATCCTGATGGTTTCGATATACATGGTGTTTTTACCAGGCGAAGGCGTTTCGGTGCTGTATCTCGGTACCTGGATGTTCTTCCTGTATATCGGGTACACGATGCTGACCATCGCTCATCAGTCCTGGGGTGCTGAACTCGCGACAACCTACGACGAGCGATCCAGGCTGTTCAGCTGGCGCGAAATCTTTGTGGTCGGTGGTATGACTGTCGCCCTTGCAATCCCCGCAGTCATTGAACAGTTTGGATCCGGCGCACTTTCTGATCGTGTGGCGGGTATGGGGATATTTGCCCTCATTCTGTTCCCCGTGGCCATTTTGCCGACGCTTCTGTTTGTGCCCGACAAGCGTAGCACTTCGAATGTGGCCGTGGATTGGGCGACCGCGATAAAGATCCTGCTGGCGAACAGGATTCTCTGGCGTCTGTTGGTATCTGTCTTCTTCTCCAACTTCGCATCAACTGTCTCCGGCAGCCTCTATGTCTTTTTCGCCAGCTACATCTTCGAATTGCCGACACATGCAAGCCTGGCCCTGCTCTTCTATTTCCTGGCTGGCACGCTGGCGATGCCCGGATGGATGAAGCTGGCAATCTCTCAGGGCAAAGAACGTGCAATCAAAGTTGCGCTGACCTACGGGATCGTTGCAAAGGTTGGTATATTTTTTGTCGCTGATCCTGGCAACGTACCGTTGTTCTGGACCTACACGCTACTGACCGGGGTCGCTTTCGGCGCCACACCAACACTACTCCGCTCGATGCTGGCTGACATCGTCGACGTGGATGAGCTTGAGAGCGGGCAGAAGCGTACCGGGCTCTTCTTCGCGATATTGAATACGATCGACAAACTCGGCAGCGCCATTGCGGTTGGCATCATTTTCTTCATCCTGGAGCAGGTAGTTGGTTTCCAGGCGGGTGCGGACAACTCAGATGAGGTCATTCAGGGTTTGCTGACGGTCTATTGCGCTGCACCGGTGATTGCCTACCTCCTGACTTTCCTCCCACTCATTGGCTACCCGCTGAACAAGCAAGCCCACGAACAGGTACGGGGTGAACTGGAATCGCGAACCGCCGCAGAGGGGTAGGGTGTTCTGCTCTGCAGGCGGAGTGCCGGGACAACCAACCAGCTCAAAGTGGTTTTCCGAAAGCGGGATCGTCTCGAGCGGGGAAGCCAATTGACGCCAGAATGGCGTTGAACCCCGGATGGTCCCGAAGCGCGTTCCATGTGGGCGATGCGTTCAGGTCCAGGAACAGCATCTGACCTGAACCCAGAGCCTGGCGCAAGGCATCCACCGCGTTGTCGTGTTCACCTAGACCCAGATATATACGCGCAAGGTTTCCCGCTCGCACTCGCGGCCACGGTATGGCCTCTTCCAACTCCCGTACGAGTTCCAGCGCACGATCACGCTGTCCGCTGGCGCCGAGCGCCATGCCGAGGTAGCTGACGAACATAGGATGGCGACGTGTCATGTCAGTCAGTTTTTCAAAATAGCTGATGGCCATTTCGTAGTTGCCATGGGCATAGTAGGCCTCGCCAAGCCGCCACATCGTGGCTGGAAAGTCAGGTTGCAGATCGAGTGCTGCCGTACCTACCGCAATGGCCTTTTCAGAGTCGCCAAGGTAGTCATACAGTCGAACCTGAAATGTTCCGGCCAGCGGCGAAAGGGGATCCAGTTCTTCGGCTGATTGTATCGCCGCAGCAGCGGCATCCATCCTTCCGATCGCCAATAAGTGAGCCGCGTAGAAAAGGTAGTTCTGTGCAATCCTGGGACTCAGCTCAATGCCAGAGCGATAGGTCTGTTCTGCCTTAAGCCAGTTGTGATCGCGTGCGTCATATACCTGGCCCAAAGACGCATAAGGGTCTCCGTCACCAGGATTGAGCTCTATCGCTCGCAGGGCGTACCTCTCTGAAGCATGGTAAGCCATGACGGGTTCCCGGTATTCGTATATCGCGAGAAGACCGTACGCATCTGCTACAGCAGAATGGACCACACCATAGTCGGGTTCGAGATCAAGCGCCCGATCGAAGTACGTGAGCGCACGTTCAAGATCCGGTCCGGTACGCCGCTCCCAGAAGTGGCGCCCCCGCAGAAAGTCTTCATAAGCCAGGGCGTCGATACTCCTGCGGTTTTCATGTGCTGTCTTTTCTGCAGGTGTCAGGACTGCGTCAATACCTTCGGCAATACCCAGAACGACCTGCGTTTGCAGATCAAAGACTTCGCTGAATCCACCGGAGAAATTTCTGGCCCAAAGGTATTCATCGAGCCGGGCGTCGATCAGCTGTGCGCTGATGTGTATCTCGTCCTGACTGCGTAGAACAGATCCTTCGACCAGAGCATCGGTACTCAGTTCGGCGGCAATTTCCGGAACGGTTTTGTCCGTGTTTTTGTAGCGACTCACAGATGTTCGGGAAACCACACGGATGTTCTCAATCTGAGCCAGCTCGGCAACCAGAGCATGTGAAATGCCGTCGACGAAATAGTCCTGGTCCGGGTCGTTCATCATATTCGCGAATGGCAGTACGGCAACGCGTTTGATTTCGAGCGAGGGTTTTGTGAGCTCATTCTCAGGGTTTTGGCCTGAGCCTGGTCGGTACACAAACCATGTGATCGCAAGAAGTGAGATCGCTACCACCGCAACAATTTGAGCGTATCGCTTCCGTTTTAGATTTCCTCGCGGACGGTTGATCAGTTCATCGATTGCTGCCACACACTCTTCGGCAGACGGACGTTCTTCTGCATCGACAGCGAGGCATTTCCGAATAATGTCGCGGTGCGCACCGATCTCCCACTCGTTCGGCCGGTTCAGGAATTTGGAGGAAAAATCCCCGGTCAACATTTTCAGGTACAGCAGGCCGAAACTGTAAATGTCTGTTTTGGGTGTCGGAGGTTCACCACTGAGTTGCTCCGGCGACATATATCGTGGAGAGCCGATAGACAACCCCGTCAGCGTCAAATCAGAACCTCGTTCGATATCCTTCGAGACACCGAAATCGGTGATCACCGGTTCCCCTTCGTCGTTGAACAGGATGTTCGCTGGTTTGACATCGCGATGGATGACGTCGCGGGCGTGAAGATACGCAAGTCCACCGGCGACTTTTTTCGCGATGGTTGCAGCCTCGTGATCTGACAGCGGACCGTCTTCCAGTCGCTCTTCGAGCGTACCGCCTGAGGCGAACTCGAAAGCGATGAAGCGCAGCTCGTCAATGTGTCCGTTAGCAAAAACACGGATTATGTTCGGGTGGCGGAACTGAGCAGCGAGTTTTGCTTCGCGATCGAAACGCGCGAGAAAATCGGGAGAATTGAGTTCGCTATGGATTATCTTGATGGCGACAAGACGATCGAGTGAAACTTCCCTGGCCAGATAAACACTGGCCATCCCACCTTCACCAAGCTCACGAATGACCTCGTAGCCGTCGATCGTGGGCAAATCGCTCCGGGGCGCAGATTGAGTGCGATCGTCGTCAGTCATTGGGAGGTTCTGCGAAAACGAAGATCGTGATGATGAACGTTCGCGGTGTCAAATAGGGTAACTGGCAAGAACGGTCAGGTTCAGACATCCGATACCCGGTTCAGGTGGTCGGTATCGTGGCTGAAGAAGAGCACGTGTGGAGTCATCTCTTTAAGGCGCTTCAGACTCTGCATATACGCCTGCCCCAGACCTTCGTGGGACTGGGTGTCAGGATCGCCACCGCGCAGGAACTCATCGTGTGTAAACGTAGCCTGAGCCACAATCAGCGCGCTGCCTTCCGACGTTGGGACCAGAACAGACTGATGACCTGGCGTGTGGCCCGGTGTCGCGATGAGGCGGATCCCGTTGTCCAGTTCCAGATCCTCGTCAACCGGCTCGATATCGGCTCCGGGGAAGTCGAACCACTCGCGAATCGTGTATCTGCCAGCACGGGCAATCTCGAGTTCGCGTGACTGCACGTAAAATCTTGCTGACCCAAAGAGGGCGTTGTTGCCGCAGTGGTCAAAATGCAGGTGGGAGTTGACGATTGTGGTGACATCGTGGGTGGCGACACCGTGTGTCGCGAGCAGCTCTTTCAAAGAAAAACGCTGAGGTCGGAAGGTTCGGTCGATGTATTCGTTGCTTTCACCAACGCCGGTATCGACGAGAACAGCTTCGTTACTTCCCCGGAGGAGGAATCCGTATACCGGGATACGCGAGTCGAGAAACGTCGGTGGGTTGAAGGCGCCTTTGATATCGACGTCAGCGAGGTGTAACCGGTGTATGGAAAACAAGGATACTCACTTCTGTTCGGCAGGCAGCCGTAACATCGCGAGCGCGGTCAGCGATACGGCAAACATGCCGATAAGTGTGCCGAATGCCGGGAGATAACTGCCGGTTACCTCGAATATGTAGGTCGTAAACGGGAGACCAATCAGGGTGAAGGGCATCGTCATGGGACTCATGATGCCCATGATCCTTGCGAACGCCTCCCGACCGAAAAGCGCCACGATCAAGACGGACCACATAGGTAAGCCCGCGCCATATCCGAGCCCGAAGAACACACCTGCGGTCATGAGACCGAAGTAGGAATCAGAGGCCAGGATGAGCGCAAGCCCCGTGACCTGGGAAACGATGGAGATTGCCATCACAAGCCTCTGATTGAGGTAGTCGGCGAGCGTGCCGAAAAGTGGTTTGGCAATTGCTCCAAAGAAAGTCATCAGCGCCACGACTGAGGACGCCTCAATGGCTGTCATGCCGAGATCAGTGACGTGTGAGTGCATGGCCACCATGACCGCACCAACACTCAGGAAGCTCGGGCCGAGCACCGCCACGAGCTTCCAGATTCTCGGATCACGTAACGCTCTGGACATCGTCCACTCGTCACCGTCATCCATTTCCGGCTCAGGCGGTGGGCCGTCTGCACCGTCCGGAAAGAGCCCCAGCTCTTCCGGGGTGCGGACAGCGAACTTGAAGACGAGTGGCAGGAGAATGAGAAGCGGTATGAAACCGAAAACACCGACCGTGGTGCGCCACCCGTACTCAACGACGAGGTAAGCCGCGACAGGCACGATAACCGTTCCAGAAATGGATACGCCAAACTGGGAGATCCCGAGCGCTCTTCCACGGCGTTCAAAAAACCAGTTGGCAAGCATTGTGTTACTGGGAAGTGGCCCAATCAGCGCCATCCCGATCGCGACGATGACGCCAAAAGCTATACAGAGCTGCCAGAAAGCCTGGACCTGGGACATGGCAAAGAACCCAAGGGCGGTGGCCAGGGCGCCCACAGCCATGAGGTGGCGAACCGGACGTTCGCTGATGAGTTTACCGACCCACGGGCTGATGAGGGCGGTCACAGCCATTTGCAGCGACAGACCGAGCGATACAACAAATCTATCCGCATCCAGGGCTTCTGTCAGAGGCTTGAGCAGCACGCCGTACGCGTAAAACGTTGTCCCCATGGCGATGAACTGAGCGATGAAGGTGAATCCAACGATGTACCAGCCGAAGAAAACACGCTGTGTCGCGAGAGCCGTATCACTCATCTGTCGAATGTCTCTCGGGCATCATGGTGGCCGTGATCGAGTCCCGTGCATGCAGTCTTTCTACCCACCTGTTCACGTTGTTCCGACACGTGATTTCATCTCCTAAATCGACACGGTCCAGCACCAGCACAAACGGGGCGTAACACACATCCGCCAGCGAGAACTCACCAACCAGCCAGGTACGCCCCTGCAACTGTTCTTCGAGCACGTCCAGGTGCTGTTGAATGGCGGTCCGCCCCTCTTGAACAGTGGCGTCACTCCAGTCTTCAGACAGATTGGGTGGCAGACGTGGCGCCATCCACTTTTTCCATGCACCTGGCCAATAGTCGGTGCCCCAGCACATGAGTTTGCGTGTTGTGGCACGCTCCCTGATGTCACTGGGCAACAAGGGGGGAGTAGGGTGCTTCTCCTCAAGATATTCCAGTATCGCGATGGATTCCGCAATCACAAATCCGTCATCGTCAAGAACGGGTATCTGCGCGAACGGATTGAGCGCCAGAAACTCTAAGGACGGAGGGCCGGTGTAGAGATCGGTCTCTACAATTTCATATTGAAGGGATTTCTCATGCAGCGCGATTCGTACCCGCCACGGGACAATGGAAAATGGATGCGTGTAAAGCCTGATCATGAAACAAACTCGAACTCATGCAGGAACACCATCTCCGATAACTAGCGATAGACGCGGTAAATTGCGCCCTGGGGTCCGTCTGTGACGACAAATATGCTGCCATCGGGTGACTGACGAACATCCCGTATTCGTGCATTGATCTCGGGGAAGACGGCGGTTTCGCTGGTGACGCGGTTGCCATCCATTGCAAGGTGGCGAACCTCACCATCGATGAGCGCGCCCGCAAACAGATCTCCCTGCCATTCAGGAAACATGTCTCCTTCGTAGATCATGAGGCCTGAAGGTCCAATGGACGGGGTCCAGTCATGCACCGGCTGTTCCATACCTTCGTACTCGGTATACGGGGAGATGTAAGCGCCGTTGTAGTCCACGCCGTAAGTGATCGCCGGCCAGCCATAATTCCTGCCCGCCTCAATCAGGTTGATTTCATCACCACCCCTCGGACCGTGTTCATGCTGGAAGATTCTTCCATCGGCTGCGACCGCAAGACCCTGTGGGTTCCTGTGGCCATAGGAAAAGACCAGGGGGGCATCAGAAAATGGATTCCCTGCCGGCGCCGTGCCGTCCGGGTTGATGCGAATCGTCTTGCCGAAATGATTGGATCTCGCCTGGGCGTGTTCGCGCAGATCAAACCCGTCACCGGTGGTAATCAGCAGTGAGCCGTCGCTCGCCCAGGCCAGACGCCCGCCATAGTGCACCGGTGTGGACTTTGTGGGGTTGGCACTGAAGACAGTCTCAACGCCAGAAATGGTACTCGTGTCCAGGGTCGCCCTCACCACTGTTGTTGCATTTGCATCTGGCGGCCCCGCAGAGAATGAGAGGTAAATCTTCCCGTTGTTCTCAAAACCCGGGTCCGGGAGTACATCAAACAGACCTCCCTGGCCCGCAAAATAGACTTCTGGGACGCCGCTCAACGGTTCGCTGACCGTTCCATCCGCAGCGATTCGCCTGAGTTGCCCTGAAAGTTCGGTGACCAGCATGGTGTCGTCTGACAGGAACGCAATCGACCAGGGGTAGTCCAGATCCTGTGCGATGGTCTCGACCTGATAGTCGGACGCATGACCCGCTGTTGTCAGGGTGAGAGAGAGGAGGACGAGAAGTCTTTTCAAATTGAACCTCAGGTGTGGGCGATCAGCTATAGTAGCGTATCTCAATAACAAACCGGTGGGTTGAGCGTGAAACGCGTCATCGCATTTCTTATGGCAGTTGTGGTCGCCTACATCGTCGCGGCCGTCACATACACCCAGCTGAACCTGTCGAACCTTGTCGATATGGGACTGGCGGTACCTTTTGGAGTTCGTCTGTCTGCAACATTGCATGATCTTGTTGGGATGAGCGTCTTTTACTTGCCGACGATGGCTATCGCCCTGCTGGTTGGATTTGGTTTGGCTGCGCTTGCGCTCAAATGGGTACCCCAGCTGCGGACACTCGGCTATATGACAGGAGGGTTTGTCAGCCTGCTCTCACTGATCCTCGTACTGGGGATACCTTTCGATACCCATCTGCTAGCTGTTACCCGCACCAATACCGGCCTTGTCATTCAGTGCCTCGCAGGTGCCCTCGGCGGGTACGTGTTTGCACGTTTCCTGCCAGCTCCTGGCTGAACTCCACCTAGCTGAAAAAGACCAGGTAGAAGTAACAGAGACTGCCAAGACCGAGAACGACTCCACCGGCAATACTCCACCAGTACAGGAGTGGGCCAGGCTGGTTCTCCGGCGCGATGTCGCAGTGAAACATCGCCCTGTGGTTGAGCACGATTACAATCGGCGCAATCAGAAAGCCCAGGCTCGTGACAAAACTGATGAACGTTGTGAATCCCTCCATGAAGCAGGCAAGGATCGAAAGTCCGCCGAGGGCGTAAACGAGTGTGCCCAGGCGGAAGAGCATGGGTGTCACGTTCACTCTGGGTGATATCTCGCTAAGCGTGTGAGTCACGATCCTGAGCTGGCCGTCCAGCACTGTCAGCAGGGTACTGAACATCGTGACGAAAGCGATTACCGCAATGAGGTAATACGACCAGTCACCAATCTGTGCGGTGAAAAGACCAATCACTCGCGCTGCAAACGGTCCTGCGGCCTGGGGCAGGCTTTCTCCGGAACTGTGGATGACACCTGCACCCAGAAGCACAAAACAAATGGCAAAAACCATCGCGAGGACGTAGCCCACGTTGAAATCGAGGCTGGCCTCACGGTCGGTAGGTCGTTTACCAGTCGATTCAATCCGGGCAGCCACCCAGGTTGACGAGAGTACTGAAGCATCCAGGGGTATGGGCATCCAACCTGTAAGGGCGATGGCAAATGCGAGAACCGGAACGTTCCATTCGTCGAGCCAGAAAGAACCTGCCGCGAAATCCACCTCAGGCAGAGCCAGAAACGTTGCGACGGGCAGGAGGACTGCCAGGAGCCCGAGCATGACTTTTGAGACGTGCTCGAGTCCCGAATACTGTCCGAGCATCAGGACAACCAACGCAAGCCCGAGAACAGCCGCAGTGGCCAGGAGGATATTGTCAGGTCCTCCCACAAGCGCCTGGAACATACCCGCGGTCGTGACGGCTACCGCGGCAAGAATGAACCACATGGCAAATAGTGAGATCGCCACGAAGATGCCGAGTGCCCACCAGCCCTGCGAGCGGTAGTTGTTGATGAGAGAGCGTCCGGTGTGCGCGGGGTAGAGGAGTCCAAACAGGAGACTCGGGTACTTTGCAATGCAGACCAGCACCAGGACAGGCAGCATGGCCAGACCGAATTCGGCACCGGCGCGTGTTGATTGCACGAGATGCGACACCCCGACGGCCGCTGCAGCAAAAAGAATGCCCGGGCCGAGGAGGGTGTAAAACCTTTTCACGCGTGGACCCGCAGCCGCTCGAAGTCGTTCCAGTAATCGGGATAGGTTTTATTCACGACAGCAGCGTCATCGATCGTCAGGTCGCCATAGACGCTACCAGGCAGGGAAAAAGCCATGGCCATGCGATGGTCATGATAGGTAGTGAGCTCGTGAGGATTGAAACTGTCGGCTGGCTCGATGCGAATGCTCTCGCTGCCCGTCTCCAGACTGACACCCATTGCCCGTAGTTCGTGCGCCGGACATTCGAGACGATCGCACTCCTTGTGGTGCAGACTGCTCAACCCGGTGAGCCTCAAGCCCCCCGGGAGCAGTGGTCCCATGGCAATCAGTGTCAGCGCAGCGTCCGGCATGTCTTCAAAGTCGAGCTCCGGCAACGCTTTCAGCTCTGCAGGACCGCTGATTGTCGTTGTGTTTTCCGTTGCTGTGATCTCTGCACCAAGCGCTGCCATCGTCTGATGAAACGCGTAGTCGCCTTGAACCGTTGCGCTGCCAAGATTTGTCAGTGTTACCCGGCTACTGTGCAGGGTTGCGAGACCTGAAAAGTAGGTTGCCGCGGTTGCATCACCTTCGACTTCAACCGCTCCACCGGTGTAGTGACCCGCTGAAACATCAATGCGGGAGCCTTCCCAGATTGCGGAGATCCCACGCTTTCTCATCTCGTTGATCGTGATGCCGATATACGGACTCGATACGAGATCTCCCGTCAGTTCGATGACCTGAGAACGTCCCGGTGCCATCGCCGGGGCCACGGTCAGAATTGCAGTGACGTACTGACTCGAGAGTGACCCGTCGATGGCAATCACACCCCCTGGAGAGAAGGGCCCCTGGATCACAACAGGCAGACCACCACTGGATTTGACACGACAACCGTTTTGCTCGAGAACATCGTACAGGGGCCGGTTCGTCCGCACACGCAACGACTCATGTCCATCGATACGGGTTTGCCCGCTGCGTAGCGCTGCCAATCCGATCAACAGGCGCGTGGATGCTCCGCTCATGTGCGCGTTGAGCTCGACGTCTGCCGTGAAATCCATTGGGCCGCGAACTGACACTGTGTTGCTCTGCTGTTCCACGGTCACCCCAAGGGCGGATAAACAGGCCATCATGGCGTCTGTGTCGTCACATGGGGGAACGCCGCGGATGATTGTCTCTCCTTCGTGGAGAGCGGCCATGGCCAGATGCCGAAGGGCAATGGACTTGCTGCCCGGAAGCGTGATCTGAACATCGAACGGGCGGTCCAGCCTGGGCACCCTGAATGGAGCGACGAGAGAATTCATAGCGGGCAGCTTACTCATTGTCCGGGGCATCGTCGTAGTGTACTGAAAAGAGCATTATCCGCATCGGGGAAAGCACAAACAAAAAGCCGCCTGAACGGCGGCTCAAATCTCCCGGCTATTGTTGTTGTTATGGGAGTGTCGAATGATGGTATCCCCTCCACCTCGAACTGTTACCTCTCCATGCAATCTTTGAGTGCATCTCAGGTTTTTTTTGCGCTCTGTCTTACACTCTTTGCCAACCTGTTTCCGACCTGGTTGGTGAGCGCGGTTTCGTGCAGCTCCTTAAATTACCCCGGCAGGGTCAAAGTCCGCCGCAAATTATCAGATTGTTTCGAGGTTATCAACGCTTAATGGCTATAAATCAAACAGTTAATGCGAGTTCTTAAGCGTAGCGTCATAATGCCACCAGGAGGAAATGCAATGGGAAACTTTTACAGCGAGATCGCGAACGCGATGGCGCAACACTCGGACCTGGATTGTCTGAGATTGGCGGACAGTTCCAGGTGGTCTTACACGGATCTCGAGGTCCGTGTCGGCGAACTGGCCGGCTGCCTTGTCAGCCATGGTGTCGCGCCGGGGGACCGGGTTGTGGTTCAGGTCGACAAGTCTGCGGAAAACCTGGCCCTGTACCTCGCGACACTTGCCGCGGGCGCGGTGTATGTACCCCTGAACACTGCATACACAGCCGCCGAGCTCGACTACTTCGTTGAGAACGCAGAACCAACGCTGTTTGTTGGCAGCCAGGAACGTACAGACGTTGCCAGCCTGACGCTCGATGCAAATGGCGCAGGAACACTGAGTGATGCCAGTCGTGGGTGTGAAGCGCCCGCTGTCGTTACACGCGAAGACTCGGATCTTGCGGCTATCCTGTATACATCCGGAACAACCGGGCGTTCCAAGGGCGCGATGCTGTCCCATGCCAACCTGTCTTCGAATGCCCACGCGCTGTGCGAAGCATGGGGTTGGAAGCATGAAGACGTATTGCTGCACGCACTGCCCATTTTTCACGTCCATGGGTTATTCATTGCAAGTCACTGTGCGCTCCTGAACGGCAGCGCCATGATCTGGTTGCCGAAATTCGATGCAGCAGAGGTGCATCAGCACCTGGAAGAAGCATCCGTCATGATGGGTGTGCCCACGTTTTACACCCGGCTCCTCGCGGACCCTGCTTTTCCAGCCAGCTCCCTCGATCACATACGGGTGTTCATCTGTGGGTCGGCACCACTGACTGAGCAGGTGTTCAGCGAGTGGGAGGAGCGTACCGGGCACCGGATCCTCGAACGCTATGGCATGAGTGAGACAATCATCAATACGACCAACCCGTTAGACGGTGCGCGTGTGCCCGCAACGGTTGGGTTCCCGCTGCCGGGTCTGGATCTCAGGATTGCAGACGATGATGGGGTACCCGTCACCACGGGGGATGTCGGCACAATCGAAGTACGCGGTCCCAACGTTTTTGGTGGCTACTGGCGGATGCCCGACAAGACAGCAGAGGAGATCCGTGAAGACGGCTTTTTCATCACGGGTGACCTGGGTACTGTAGATGAAGAGGGGCGCGTATCGATCGTAGGCAGATCAAAAGATCTAGTAATATCAGGTGGTTACAACGTATACCCAAAAGAAGTCGAAAGTCTCATAGACGATATTGAAGGGGTTAAAGAGTCAGCCGTCATCGGTGTTCCACACGCGGATTTTGGTGAAGGTGTTGTTGCGGTGATTGTGCCGGACGACAGCCCTGTCGAACTCGATACGGTAGAAGCAGCGCTGGCCGGGCAACTGGCGCGGTTCAAACAGCCAAAAGTTGTTGTGAACGTGGACGAGCTGCCACGCAATCCGATGGGAAAAGTGCAGAAGAACCTGTTGCGTGAGCAATACACGGACCTGTTTCAGGATTCGTGAAACCCAACTACCTCTGTAGGAGCGGCTTCAGCCGCGATAGGCATCAACCGGCAACACCCAGTGGCGATAAGTACACGTACTGCACAAGTATCAGGGCTGACAGCCCCGCAACGGTCCACCAGCGCCAGCGCCAGGGTGTGAGGTCTACCGCCGTATCAGAGTCGTTTGCCTGTGCGACAGGAACCGGATCTGACCACACCCACAGAATAGCCATCTCAATGACAAACAGGATCCCGTAGATGTGTACAAAATGGATCCCGGTGTCCCACCAGAACGTCACGATTGCGTAAGCGGGCACGTGAAACAGGACAACCGCAAACGCGGCTTTTGCATGAGCACGCCCCATGAACATGGCTGCGAGGACAAGTGCAATGATCGGGATGTTGTAGAACCCGGTAAACTTTCGAATCAGTTGCCATAAGCCTTCAGGGGCCAGCTGCAGCATCGGTGCAATGACAAACCCAAGTATCGTGATGGCAAGACATGCGAATCGGCCAATCCGGATGAGCTGGTCGTCGTTGAGTTGAGCTAAAGCCTGGCGGTCCCGCCATGGCACAATAAGATCGAATGTCACCAGGGTTGCTGCGCTCTGCAGGAGGGAGTTGAAGGAACTGAACACAGCACCCAGCAATACAGCCAGAAAAATTCCGGTCAGGAATTCGGGCAGAACATCCCTGACCAGGCGAGGGTAGGCGTGATCCATGCTGGTCAGGCTGTCGCCGTACAGGTGGAATGCGATAACCCCGGGCAACATGATGAAAAACGGTATCAGGAGTTTGAAAAAACCGGCAAGCAGGACACCCTGCTGACCTGATTTCAGGCTTTTAGCGGCAAGCGTTCGCTGGATGACATACTGGTTGGTACCCCAATACGCAAGGTTGGAAAAAAGCATCCCGGTGAACAAAACTGCGAACGGTGTTGGATCAGTCGGTCCGCCGACAGCATTCAGCTTCTCCGGGTGTTCAGTAACAACCGTTTGCCAGCCATCTGCAATGCTGCCGTCCCCAAGGTGGGCAAGCGCCAGCAGAGGTATCAAAAATCCGAAAAAGACGAGCCCGGCACCATTCAGCGTGTCCGAAACCGCGATCGCCCTGAGTCCCCCGGTTATGGAGTACGCAGCGCCAATCAGGCCAATGACCACCATGACAATTGCGAAGCTGTAGGTGCTGTCGAAGGTCCCGACGAATGTCTGAAGTACAGCCACGGTACCTGAATACAGGACTGACGGGATCGTGACACATCCGTAACCGAGCAGGAACAGAACAACGGTTGCCGACCTGACACGGCCATCGAAACGCTCACCCAGGTACTGCGGGAGGGTTGTGAATCCATTGGCGAGGTACCGGGGCAGGAATACCAGGGCCATAATCATGATCGCGACAACCGATACCACTTCCCACGCCATCGAACTGAGATTGAAGGCGTAGGCAGATCCCGCAAGCCCCACAATCTGTTCAGCGGAGATGTTGGTCAGAAGCAGGGATCCCGCTATGAATGCGCCCGAGAGAGACCGTCCCGCCAGAAAGAAGCCGCTGCTGTCCCCCACTTTTCCCCTGGTCAGGGCAAATGACACCCACGCGACAATCGCCATGAATGCTGCGCAGGATAGCCAGACACCCATCAGCAATGCCGGATCAGGCGGCGTCTTCCACCTTGAGGGCGTCTTTGAGTTCGCGTCGCAGAAATTTGCCGGAAGCGTTTCTGGGCAGGGGATCGGGGGTGAACCAGATATATCGGGGAACCTTGTGTGCAGCCACAAGACTCCTGCAATGCTCACGCAGTTCATCTGCAGTCACCGAGGCGCCCTCCGACAGGTAAACCGCTGCGCCCACTTCCTCTCCGAGGCGGTCATCCGGAATACCGAACACGGAACACTCAGCCACAGCCGGGTGCTCGTGGAGCGTGTTCTCAACTTCGGCACAGTAAATGTTCTCGCCTCCGCGCAACACCATGTCCTTGATGCGGTCAACGATGTACAGGAATCCGTCTTCATCGGCGCGGGCAACATCGCCGGTTGCCAGCCAGCCATCGCTGATGGTATCTGCAGTTGCATCGGGCCGATTGAGATATCCCTTGATGATCTGCGCACCGCGTACCTGGAGTTCGCCTGTTTGCCCGGGACTCACTTCATTGCCTTCAGGATCCACGATGCGTGCTTCGTAACACGGTAGCGCGGGTCCACAGCTGTCCGGTTTGTCGACAAAAAAGTCACCGGCGATGGATGTGATGACCCCGCAGGTTTCAGTCATGCCATAGCCTGTATTGGGGCGGGCAGTCTCGACAGTTGTATCGATCTTTCCGACCAGGTCAGGCTGCAGCTGGGCGCCGCCACCACCCAGGGTCTGGAGGCTGGATGTATCCGTGTTTTCAAAATCGGGGTGGGTGATGATCTCCCGCGCCATGACGGGCACACCGGTCATGGCTGTGATGCGCTCCTGCTCGATGAGCTTCAGAGCGACACCGGGGTCCCATCGGTACATGTGCACGAGTTTCCCACCACCAAGCGTCGTGGAATAAGCCACACAATTGTTTGCCGTCACATGGAACAAGGGTGTAGTGACAAGAGCGGCACTGACTGGCGGTTCCGCCTCCGGGTCGACAGCACCTTGACGTATGCCAAGCTCGCGCAGAACAGATCCCGCAAACATCATCGACCAGAGATTGTGCACACACCCGCGGTGTGTGAGTTGTGCACCTTTGGGTCGTCCGGTCGTACCCGACGTATAAAAAATACAGGCGTCAGCATCGGGATCTATCTCAACCTGCCCAACCTCACCCCTGGTGTCTACAACTTCCTGCCATGGGGTCGCGCCGGCTGTATCGTGGCGAACAGCCACAAGCTCGATGCCATCGAGAACGTTCGGATGCTCAGTCAGGCGGT
Source organism: Pseudomonadales bacterium (assembly GCA_028277965.1). Classification (GTDB taxonomy): domain Bacteria; phylum Pseudomonadota; class Gammaproteobacteria; order Pseudomonadales; family Azotimanducaceae; genus UBA4421. Next base: position 3,580 of record JANQFF010000093.1, on the reverse strand, counting down.
CAATACGCTCGGCATCAGCGATCAGAACCCTGGGTGTTGCATCTTCCAGACCGTAGATCATCTCCGGTCCCGTCCACCAGGCATTCATCCCGACCACTGTCGCGCCCACAGCTAGGACCGCCCAGTAGGCCTGCAGCCACTCGGGGTAATTACGCATCGCTATCGCTACCCGATCACCGGGTTGGACGCCATGCTCAATGAGCCATGCACCGATTGCGTTGACCCGTTGATGCGCGTCAGCGTATGTCAGGCGCTCGTCTTCATAGATGAGATAGTCCCGTTCTGCAAAAGCGGCGGTTGCCGCCCACACGTCCCGGACGGTAGGTGGTGCGTTTTTGTAGATGCGCATGGGATTGCCACGCACCTCGATGGTGTCGATTTCGAAATCACCGCCGCTGCCTGTGAGATCGTTCCAGACCTCCCGGTATTGGTCGTACAAGTTCTGCCCCCTGAACAAATCAGCGCGGGATTCTATGGGAGATTGAGCGGGATCGCACGTACACAAAACCAAGCCGGCGAGCACATGGATAAGAGATCGCAGCTAATGCCTCTTCCACATGGGATATCCAGGCTATTCCGGTGGGAGCGGCTTCAGCCGCCATTGATACAAGGTAAAAAATGATAGTACTACTGACGATTGTTCTGTTGGCTTCCCCGATCGATCCCCCCACAATGGCGATCGAGAGATTAGGAGAAGCACGTGAAATTAGGACTGATACCTGTGAACGTTGGCGTCACATCGGTAGCGCAGATGGTGGGCCTTGCCCAGCTCGCGGAAAGCCAGGGGTTTGAGTCCGTATGGACCTTTGAACATACGGTTGTACCCCTCGACTACGCATCGAAATACCCCTACAACGCAAGTGGAAAGATGGGGGCGGACCCCGACACCAATTTCATCGACCCGCTCATTGCCATCGCACACCTCGCAGCGGGTACCAGCACACTGAAATTCGGCACCGGAGTGAACATCCTGCCCCAGGCCAATCCCATCTATGTGGCTAAACAGGCAGCAAGTCTCGATTTTGTCAGCGACGGCCGGTTCATTCTCGGCGTGGGCATCGGTTGGCTGGAAGAGGAGTTCGATGCGTGCGGTGTGCCTTTTGCCCGGCGGGGTGCGCGTTTCGACGATTACATGGAAGGCATGCGCAAAATCTGGTCCGGCGAGGTCGTCGAGCACGCGGGGGAATTTGTGCAATGGAGCGGATTTAAAAGTTTTCCCGCCGCACCCTCCCTCCCGGTCGTTATGGGAGGCAACAAAGGTAAAGCGTTTGATCGCATCGCTCAATTTGGGGATGGGTGGTTTGCGCCCACAACCGAACCCGGACCGTTACAGGAAGATCTTTCGAAACTCAACGCAGCGTGCGAAGCGCAGGGGCGTGACCCGGCCGAAATTGAGATTACCTGCATGTGGACGGGGCAGGGTGGTGAGGATGCGATTGGCGCCATGGCACAAGCGGGCGCGCACCGGCTGCTCATTCCTCTGCCAGCGCTCGGCCCTGACCCTGTGGCCGGTATACAGAAGGTTGCAGAGGAGCATCTCGCGTGAGCAGCCTTTGGCAACTGACAGCAACGGAACTTGCGAGCGGATTGCGCAATGGGGAGTTCACCGCCGTCGAGATTCTCGAATCGGTACTGGAACGCTGTGATGAGCTGAACCCCAGGATCAACGCCATCGTTGAAGACCTCCGGGAATCGGCACTCGAAACGGCAGCTGAGCAGGACAGGAAAGCAGCCCGGGGAGAGTGGGCTGGACCACTGCACGGCATACCGGTATCAATCAAAATTAATGTGGACCTCGAAGGTAGCGCAACAAACAACGGAGTCCCGGGCCTGGCTGATGCAACAGTTTCTGAGGATGCACCGATTGTGCAGCACCTGCGCAAGGCGGGGGCTGTGATCTTCGGGCGCAACAACGCGCCGGAGTTATCCATGCGGGCGACAACGGTCAATCCAATCTACGGCAGAACGGTCAATCCCTGGCACGAAGAGGCAAGTCCGGGCGGTTCGTCAGGTGGCGCGGGCGCAGCGGCAGCAGCCGGTATGGGGCCGATGCATCACGGTAACGATATCGGAGGGTCATTACGATTCCCGTCCTACGCTTGTGGTGTGACTTCACTCAAACCCACTAACGGCAGGGTTCCGGCCTACAACCCAAGCGCAACTGCCGAACGCGGTTTGCTGGCGCAGCTCATGTCGGTGCAGGGTGTGATCTGTCGGAGTTCAGACGACGTGAAACTGGGACTCAAAGTCATGAGCCAGGAGGACCCAAGAGATCCGTGGTGGGTTCCTGCGCCGTTCGATACATGGCCCGATGGCGACAAGCCACGCGTCGGCATGACAACCGAGACGTACGGCTACCCCATGCACCCGGATATCCGGAACGCCGTCTACAAAGCGCGTGATGTTCTCAAGGACGGTGGCTACGAGGTCGAAGAAGTCGATACCCCGAGCATGCTGGACGCAGCCGAGGGTTGGCTGAAGATTGCCGTCTACGAGCTCCAGGCCACTCTGGGACCTGTCGTTGACAGCCTCGGGAGTGAGGACCTCAGGAATATCTTCAACTGGTACTACGATCTTGGCCCGATGACCGATCTGGAGGGTTACTTCGCCGGGATGGCGGCGCGCACAGCGCAAACCCGAGCGTGGAACGAACTCCTGAACGACTACCCGCTCGTGTTATCGCCCTATCTGATGCGTCCGACCTATACCTGGAACTATGATGCGCAAGGATATGAGCAAACCAGGGACCTGTTCCAGTCAGCCACCTACAGTACCGGTGTCAACTTTTTGAGCCTCCCGGCAGGTGTTGTTCCGGCAGGCAGGGTGGAGAGTCTGCCGACAGGTGTTCAGGTCATCGGCAAACGTTACAGGGAAGACCTGATCCTCGATGCCATGGCGTGTCTTGAACAGGGGCTTGGCGTACTCTATCCGACGCTGTGGGACACTCTCTAAGTATCGTCATACCGGCGCTGGCTGCGGACAATCGGCTCGCCGGACTGCTCGACGAGATCCCCGAACGACATGAGATTGTTGTGGGCCTTCCCGCGGATGCCAGTACAGACTCCATATCCGTCAGCTCGAACGTAAGATTTGTGACCTCCCCGAAGTCCCGCGGAAGGCAAATTGCGGCAGGATGTGCAGCCAGTCGTGCAGAGCTGATATGGGTTCTGCATGTCGATACATCGGAACTGACCGCAGCGCTGGAAGTCCTTGAAAACCTGGCTGACGAGCCGGTGTGGGGCAGGTTTGATGTAAAGATCCGGGGTGTACCCGTCGTAGGCCAGATGATGAACCTGAGGTCCCGGCTCACGCGCATCTGTACCGGAGATCAGGGGATGTTTTTTTCAAGAGAAGCGCTGGACGCGGTCGGCGGGTATCCCATGCAACCGCTCATGGAAGACATTGAGATCAGCAGGCGTCTGAAGAAATACAGACAAGCCCGTTTTGTCGCCCCGAAAGTCAGTATCGCGACGTCCGGAACGAGGTGGCATCAGAATGGCTGGCTATCCACAGTATTGAAAATGTGGGGTTATAGACTCCGCTACTTTTTTGGCGCGTCGCCGGAGGCACTCTACAAGGA
>JANQFF010000294.1 GCA_028277965.1 Pseudomonadales bacterium | reverse complement strand
TCCGCGCCGTAACGTACCCCTTTGAAAACCAGTACATTGTTGTCGACATAGCCGCGGACCGGGCCGTATTCAGTGTCGGCTACCGGTCGATTGTCGGCTGGTGGTGCAGCCTGCTCTGGTGCTTCCGTGGTTGTTGGCTGACTTGCCTCCTGGCAAGCAAAAAGAAATACGGTGAACAGCGCAATGCTGCATCGATATACGGATTGAACCATTGTTTGTGCTCCCTGTGCCCCTGGGTTTCCATCATAGCGCCTTGGAATGCGTGCGCGGTAGACTTTGTTGGAGAGGAGAACGTTATGACCTACGCAGGTGACCGATTGATCTATGATGCGGATAGCCATCTGATGGAGCTGCCGGACTTTCTGGCGCGCAATGCAGATGCGCCCACGCGCAAACTCCTGCCCGATCTCGGATCGTTGCTGGTCGGCACGTACGACCACGAACGCTTCAAGGGGCAATCAGCACACAGGCCGGAGTACGTAGAGGAACAGTTGGCGTTAGGTGATGACCTGACTCGGGGCCCAAAGTGGCATGAGGCGTTGGGGGCGTTTAGCGGATCGGAAAGAGGTCAGGCGCTCGACCTGCTTGGGTTTGAACGTCAGATTGTTTTTTCGTCTTTCTGTGCACGCCTGATCTTCGCTGCTTCAAACGACGACATTGCGTATGGAACAGCAGGAGCCCACAACCGCTCGATGGCGGAATTCTGCGAGGGAGACAGTCGCCTGATGGGTGTCGCGATGGTGCCTTTACAGGACGTCTCTCGGGCGCTCATTGAAATCCGGGCTGCAATCGACCTCGGGTTAAAGGCAATCTGGATCTCGGCCGACGCCCCGGGAGGCAGGTCACCTGGACATCCTGACCTTGATCCCATCTGGTCGCTGCTTCAGGACTCCGGCTTGCCTTTTATTCTCCATGTGGGCAGCGCGCATCTGGCCATCGAAGACGAATGGATGAACGATGGGCGTCCTGAGACAGTGAGCGCCAGGGGTGGCGCGGAGGTGATTGGCAGCAAAGACCTCACTGTTATCCATCACGCAACACACAAGTTTCTGTCCACGTTGATTCTCGATGGCGTACTTGAACGTTTTCCGGTTCTCAAGGGCGGTGTGATCGAGGTCGGCGCGGGATGGGTGCCGGACATGCTCCGCCGTCTGGATCATGCGGTTTCCATCTGGGCAAAATCGGAGCCCCAGCTAGCTGCAATGGAGCGCACGCCGAGCGAACAGGCGTGTGCACAACTAAGATTTACACCGTATCCGTTTGAAGATGTGGGGCAGCTTGTGTCCGAGTCGTCACCGGAGCTCTACATGTTCTCGTCCGATTACCCCCATGCGGAAGGGGGCAGAGACCCTCTTGGTCGCTTCAGCCGCTCCACCGCCGGGCTGAGCAACACAGACCAGGCCAGGTTTTTTGCAGATAACTTCAGGGACTTATACGCAGGTGTCCTGACTTGAAGGCAGTTCGCGATCCTGCCTATGATGGCGAGGCATGAAATCGAAATGGAGGAGTTTCGATGAAATCACGACTACTAGTTGTCATTTGCCTGGTTTTCGGGTTCAGCAACATCGGGTTTGCTGAAATCAAGCGCACTGCCAGCGGTGTGCCGGATCTATCGGGGACTTACAACGTCTCGACACTTACACCGCTGCAGCGACCGACCCAGTTTGGGGATAACCTGGAGCTGACGCCTGAAGAAGCCGAAAAAATCATGAAGGCTGAAGAAGCGGCGATGGCGGAAGCTAACCGTAACCGAGGACCTATTACAGAGGCCCCGCCGGAAGGTGGCGCTGCGCCGATTGGAACGGACGATTCCCAACGCGAGCAGCTCGGCGCAGGTAATGTTGGTGGATACAACTTCTTCTGGATTGACCGGGGATCTGAAGTGGCGCTGGTCGATGGCAAGTTCCGCACATCCATTCTGTATGACCCGCCGAACGGGCGAATGCCGGAGATGACACCCGCCGCCATTCAGCGTTTTGCGGAACGCCGGAAGTTGTTTCGCCCGAATGACGGGACCGCGTGGTGGGTTGATACGGAAGGCCCGGGACCTTACGACGGCCCGGAAAGCCTGGGCATTTCGGAGCGCTGCATCGTGGGTTTCACAGGGGCGACACCCACGTTTCCGAGCCTCTACAACAACTACAAGCGCATCATTCAGACGGAAGATCACGTGATGATCCTGATCGAGATGGTGCATGACGCACGGGTTGTTCGACTCAACTCGGAGCATCGTGCCCCCACTCTCAGGACTCACATGGGTGACTCCATCGGCTGGTGGGAAGGTGACACGCTTGTCGTGGATACCACCAATTTCCTTGCAGACAGCGGTCAAGCTCGCGGCGGAACAGAAACGTTACATGTTGTTGAACGATTCACACCGCGTGAAAACGGCGACGTGCTGTATGCGTTTACGGTTGAAGACCCGGCTGTCTGGAAAGCGCCCTGGTCAGGTGAGTTTACCTGGCGAGGTGAAAACGACGCCAAGGTCTATGAATATGCCTGCCACGAAGGGAACTACTCGATGGGTGGCATTCTTCGCGGCGCACGGCTCCTTGAGGAAGAAGCGGTAGCGACTACCGCAGGCGGAGAGGAGTAAGTCAAAGAAATCGCGGCTAGCACAATCTCTCTAACTCTGTAGGAGCGGCTTCAGCCGCGATTCTTCCTACGCCGGGGCTCTGTCCAGATCCTTCTCCAGATGCCTCGCCGCCAGGAACAGATGGACCACCGACCAGGTCATAGCGGCCGGTAGAAGATACAGCATCGCCATCCTCAGAGACTCGTTCCCGAATGTGGGAGAGAGCACATCACTGAGGTAACCCGTCAGCCACGGTCCGATACCAAGCCCGATGATGTTAAGGATGAAAAAGAGAATCGCCGAGGCCAGCGCCCGCATTCTCAGTCCCACAAGGCCATGGGTCATGGCCAGCGTGTTGCCGAGATAAACGTTGAAGAGAATTCCGGGAATAATCGACAGCGTGAGGGCCAGATAAGCGGAGTCGGCCAGGTACACGGCGATCATGAAAGGCACGCAGATAATGCCGGTGATGGTCGGCAGCCACATGTACCAGCGCCGGTCGCGCAGGGCGAGTTTCTCAGCGATCAGCCCACCGAAGTAGACGCCAATTGCGCCCCCAAGCCCCATGATGCCCGCGAGCCACGTGCCCAGTTCCCCGGTTGTCATATCGTGGCTTCGAATCATGAACGATGCGGTCCAGTTGCTGGTTGAGTAACCCGCAAAGGCGTTGAGCGCGGCACCAAATGCCATGTGACGGAAAGAAAGACGCGACCAGAGTAACTGCAGGACGCCCGAGAAGGGCACTTTTGATTCTTCGGTGACTTCTCGATTTTCCGAGAGTCCCCGCAGGGGTTCACGCAAGGTGTAGCGCACGATCAGCGCAACGACTATGCCGGGTACGCCGACGACAAAGAACGCAACGCGCCAGTTGAACACCTCGTTCAGCCAACCGCCGGCGAGGAACCCGAACATGATCCCGAAGTTCACACCCATCGAGTAGAAAGCGAGAGCGCTGGCGCGTTTTTCAGGCGGGAATATGTCGGAGATCATGGAGTGAGCAGGTGGGCTGCCACCAGCTTCGCCAACACCTACCCCGATTCGTGCGAGCAGTAACTGAATGTAGTTCTGCACCAGGCCGCTGATGGCGGTCATGAAACTCCATATACCTACTGCCAGGGCCACAATGTTGCGCCGGTTGCTGTTGTCGGCCCATCTGGCGATCGGGATCCCGGCGGTGACGTAGAAAATCGCAAAGGCAAACCCGGTCAGGAGACCCAGCTGCCAGTCCATGAGTGCAAGGTCAGCTTTGATGGACTCCTGCAGGATGGCAAGAAGCTGCCGGTCAATGAAGTTGAAGGTGTAGACGACCGTCAGGAGACCGACCGCGTAGTAACGCACGCTCGTACTTGCGTACGGGTTCTCTGGTTGCTGCAACATCTTCTCCCCGGCCGGACGTTCTGGTTCTTGTTGTCCCACTGTACACCGATTTAAATGTAGACTGAATGGATGTCCGACCACCCGGAATCAGTCTTATCCGAAGTCGCCTTTGTCGCTGAGGTGTGGCGCTCCCGTTCCGAACTGCCGCGCATCTACTCGGGCGAAAGCCGTCGAGCCAACACTGTCCGGCACGAGGTAGAGATTCACAACGCGCGTTTACCCCATGAGGCAGGCGAGCTCGATCTCGATACGAGCGGATACGTGCTGATCGATCACGAGACGGCCGTGACGGATTTCCGGGACAAGGAAACTGTGCTTGGCGAGTATTTCCCGGAAATGAAACAGGTCATTCTGGAACTGACGGGTGCAGAAGACGCATTTCCGATCACCTTCTACCAGGTGCGTTCCAAAGACCCGGAGCACTTCTTTGACGCCTATTCGCTGTATATGCACTGTGACTTCAGCCCGGACACGCTGATTCCATTTGCACGCAGTATCCTGAAGGCTGAGGGGTGTGTGGACGACTACCCGCCCGACGAGTGGGATTTTGCGTTCTACAATCTGTGGCGCCCCGTGGGTGGCAGGGTCGAAAAGGATCCGTTAGTGCTGATTGATGCTCGTACGCTCGAACGTGACGACATCATCGACTATCTCGCAGTCAAAGATGACAACAAAGGCAAAGCTGCGGTGCCGCTCTTCAACCCTGATCAGCGGTTTTGTTACGTTCCTGAGATGCAGCAGGATGAAGTGCTCATTTTCAAGCAGCTCGATTCGCGGGAAGGAAAAGCGCTGGTTTGCCCGCACACCTCGTTTATAGACCCGACGGCGGCTGATGACGCACGCGAGCGGGAGAGCATCGATATCCGCTTCATGTGTGTTTTTCCGAAATGAGGTAGTCTGAAGCGGAAGAGGAGGGGGTTAATGGACAAGATGCGCGCGGCCCGGCTGGTTGAGACGGGTAAAATGGTGCTCGAAGAGACACCCCTGTTTGAGCCGGAAGCCGGACAGGTTGTGGTCAAAAACCTGATGGCGGCGATCTGTGGCTCAGATCTGCACCAGGTCTTTTTCGACACGTTCAACATCAACTATCCGGCAGAACCCGGCTGGCCCGGTCATGAGGGTGTGGGTGAGGTTGTCGAATCAAACGATCCGGGCCTCGAGCCCGGTGACAAGGTCCTGACCGTGCCCGGATACGGATATCAGCGGTGTTTCGCGGATTACCAGACACTACCGGCACACTGGTGCCTGAAACTCCCGGACTATGACGGCCCAGTGGAAGACCTCCTTATGGCTCAACAGTTTGGCACCACGATCTTTGCACTACGCCGCGGCAACATGGACTTTGTGGGTAAGACGGTTGCGGTGTTAGGCCAGGGTTCAGCGGGTCAGTTCTTTGCGTGGCAAGCCAAACACATGGGGGCGGAAAACGTTGTGGTTGCGGACCTGTCACAGGCCCGTCTGGCTCAGTCGCATGTGTTTGGCGCGGATGTCGCTGTGGAAGGGGATGATGCGGGTATCGCTGTGCGCGAAGCGGTTATGGACGTCTCCAATGGTAAAGGGGCTGACATCGTCATCGAAGCCGTGGGACGCAAGGAAACGATCGAACACTCCATCGATATTGCCCGGAACCTGGGACACGTTGTCTTCTTCGGTCTCCCGGATACCAGCGAAGCGGTCCCGTTCACGTACGCGAAGTTCTTCATGAAGCAGCTCCGGATGTATTCGGTGGTGGGTGCCCAGGCGGAGGAGGACCTTTCTTCGTTCCACAAGGCGCTGGACTGGATTTCCCGCCGGCAGATCGACGTGACGCAGATGGTGAGCCACCGCCTCGATCTCGAAGAGATCGAACGGGCGATGGTGCTCGCCCACGAACGCGACGAAGACGCCCTGAAAGTGGCGCTGACTTTTCCGTAAGGCTTATTTGATATCATCTGACGAAACATGAATGGGGAAGTACGATGTACCTATCGAGAACACTGGTCCTGACAACCGCCCTGATCACAGGTGTGGCTGTCGCCGATATACCCCGCACGGAGAGCGGCCGACCGAACCTGAGCGGCACTTTTGACAGTGCAACCCTGACACCGCTGACCCGTCCGGAAGAGTTTGGGGACAACCTGTACCTCACGCCGGAGGCGGCGGAGAAGCTGAAGGCTGAAGAAGCGGCTCGAATCTCTGAAGCCAATTCGGACAGTAATCCCGATCGTGATGCGCCACCCGAAGGTGGGGATGGCTCACCGGGAGCGGCGGGTAACGTGGGTGGCTACAACAGCTTCTGGATCGACCGTGGGACAGACGCCATGCTCGTGGACGGAAAGTTCAGAACCTCTATCATCATCGACCCGCCCAACGGTCAGTTTCCGCCGATGACACCAGCGGGCCAGATGCGATTCGCGAAGCTGTTTGGCGACTCCAGGCGTAAGAACGAAGGTGTAGCCTGGTGGCTCGACCAGGAAGGTCCGGGGCCATACGACAACATGGAGCAGCGCAATATCGCCGAACGTTGTCTTCTCGGCTTCAGTGGCACCACCCCTTCTATTCCGAGCCTGTACAACAACTTCAAACGTATCGTTCAGACGGATGACTACGTCATGATCCTCATCGAGATGATCCATGACGCAAGAATCGTTCGCATGAACAGCGAACATCCCGGTCCGGAGGTCACGAGCTGGCTTGGAGACTCCATCGGCTGGTGGGAAGGTGACACGCTGGTGGTCGATACGACCAATTTCAATGACAAGTCGGGCTTTTTCCTCACGGCCGGATCAAGCACCCACGTCGTGGAGCGGTTTACGCTCCAGGAAGACGGCAACATCCTCTACAACTTCACGGTGACGGATGAAACCCAGTGGGAAACACCGTTCACCGGCGAATACCTGTGGCGGGCGAGTGACGACAAGGTCTACGAGTACGCGTGCCACGAAGGCAACTATGCCCTCGGCAACATCATGCGCGGGGCACGGTTACTCGAGCAGGATATCCTCGGTGGTGCCAGCGGGGGACAATAAAGAATTAATCGCGGCTAAAGATCTCCCTAACTCTGCAGGAGCGGCTTTAGCCGCGATCTGGTTAGCCGCGATCTGGTCAGTTCAGTCGTGTAGCAAATGTGTATATCGACCGGATCGTCGAATCAAACACGTCAGGTATCGCGTCAGGAAAACTGAGGTCCCCGGCATGTGGCGTCCCGTTAGCCGTGTGTGTCACAGTTGAGACACCCGCAGCAAGGAGCTTCCTTGCAAACGCGAGCCCTTCATCCCGAAGCGGGTCGAGCTCATTCACTGAAATGACATGAGGCGGCAGGCCTTTGAGGTCATCGACGCTTGCATGAAGTGGCCAGGCCAATGGATTTGACGCCTGTGCTCCCGTCGGATCGTATACCTTCGCCAGGGCACCCATCATCGCGATATCGATCATGTACTCATTGTTCTCAATGAGAGAGATCAGCTCTGCTGGAGGGTTGGCGTATGCCCCTGATATGTACGGGCAGAACGAATAAACACCGTCAATGGCGTCGAGCCAGCCGTCCTGTTTGGCTTTCAGGGTTGTCGCGATGCAGAGGTTGCCGCCGCCGGATTCTCCCGAGATGACAATTGAGGATATGTCGAGGGTGTCACGGTTGGCATGCGCCCACTGTGCAGCGCTCGCGCAGTCGTTCAGACCCGCAGGAAACGGGTGGTTGCCCAGTACACCGCCGCCGTTCCTGAACTCGACACCGACAACCACCAACCCCTGCGCCGCCTGACTGTTGCGTAAACGCTCAAAGTTGGGGTCTTTGGCTGTCATCAGCACCATGCCGCCGCCGTGGGTGTGGACGATGCAGGGAACAGGGCCTGACCTTTCAGCGGGCTCGTGGATGTAGAGTTTGATCGGGTTACCGTCGACACCGGTAATCTCTTCTTCCCGGGTCGTGACGGTAGGAAAATCGGGCGCCGCCGCTGCAATGAGCGGATGAGCTTCCATGTTGGCGGCTTCGAACGCGGCGCAGAAATCGAGACAATCCTCGTAACTCGAATCGCCGTTTACGGGACTTTCCACGGTCTGCAGCGTCCCCGCTGCGGAAAGAGCCTCACGTATCCGCGGGTCCAGCCGGGGGTCTGTCTCGAGCGTGGAGGCGGGATCCCCCAGCCGCCCGGGTAGTTTCAGTTCAGCCATGTGTTGATCCTGGGTTTGATCGCGGCTGAATGCCGCTGCCGGAATTGGCCTGTGAGCCCAATTCCTTACCGAGTTTTCGCCAGCGAAAACTCGCCTGAAGCGAAGCTTCATACTTTAGCCGCGATTCTTGTGTGATTGGCCGTTACCGTTGTGACAATGCCAGCGTCTGACCCTCGGTCTCCGGATCGTAATCCGGATCGAGGCAGATAATCTCCAATTGACCACCTTCCAATGCAGGCGGCGGAATCGGGTTGTTGGAGAGACATACCTGACCGTCAGCGGTGAACGTCATATCCCTTGTATACGTGCCCGACAGTGGGACCGGATAGACAACCCAACGCTCCTCTTTCGGGATAAAGCGGTAGATCCGGTCGGTCATGTTTTCGTTCAGCCAGATGTCCTGGTGCGTTGGATGTACACCGAGAGCATAGGGTGCAGGGCGATGGCCTTCGGCGTATTCAGGCATGTCGTAAACGGTTGCCTCGAAACCATTGGACACATCGATGCGCGCCAGCTGACCGATTGAGTAGCCGCTGACCCAGAGGATGCCCTCCTTGTCGAAACGCATCCGGCGCGGTCCGCGGATGGGCGAATCGTACTCGGTGACCTCCAGGGTTTCGGTATCCACCCATCCGATCTTGTCGGCGAACAGGCGTCCGTACCACATGCGGTCGTCTACCGGGCTGATATCGATGCCGTAGGGCTGAGTGCCCCCGGAAATACCACCGGATTCTGCGGGCGGCAGATCGATGATGTCGAACTTGCCGTTATCCGGCCATAGCCGGCCGACCTTTTCCGAACCTGCCAGCGTAAACCAGGCCCACCCTTTCGAATCGACGCGGATGGTGTGGGGATAGTTGGCTTTGTTTTCCGGGGGGATCACGTGTGAAGGTTCCCACTCGTTTGTGTCCGGGTTGAAAACGCCGATGCTGTTGGTGCCGGTGTTGGTGACGTAGTACTTACCGTCTTTCCCGAGGTCCAGGGAGTGAGGGCCGTGGCGTGAACCCGGGTCGAACTCACCGTGTACAGCCTGTTTGGGTTCGGCTGAATGGTATTTGGTTGCATCACCCTGGGATTGCACGATGTACTGCGACTGACCACTGATGGGATCCGTCACAACCATGTGATCGAGCGCCTGGTCGACCGTATAGATGAGCCCGTTGGTCGGGTGCACGATGGAATCGTGCGGCACGAAAGCACGGGTCAGCATGTATTCGTAGATTTTGGCGGTCTGCAGTTCTTTGTCGATGGGGAACTGAGGACGGACTGAAATGGGTTTACCGTCAAAACCTTCTGACAGGATGACTGAGCGGCGGTCGCGTAGCTCCTCATCGAAGTTGCCAACCATGCGATGCATCCGCTGGATGGTGACAGCCCAGGATTCCGGAGTCCGCTTCAAACGGGTGAACGGATTACCCATCTGGTGACAGGACAGACAGTCTCGCTGAAACTGGTAAGCGTTGAAGTCTTTGTCGTCGCCGTCTTCGAACGGCAGGCTGTAGAAGTGGTATGCAGCAGGCAGGCTGTCAGAGATTTCCCGGTCGCTCGTCATTTTTTCCATGACGACGTCCTCAGTGGAAACCGCGCTCCCGCCGAGTTCAACCGTGGAGTGCGCGTCCCGGTAGTAGGGATGCCGGGTCCGCAACTTCAGCGTCCCTTCCATTCGGGTGACCAGTGTGTAGACGCCCTCGGGACTCGTGTAGACCGATTCGGAAACGCCGTTGGCCTCATCGGTGACACGAACCAGTACACCTTCCATCGCTTCGCCTTCGGCGGTGGTGATTTTTCCGGTCAGGGTAGCGGCACTGACTGTGCCTGTAAGAACCAGGGCTGCCAGGGACGCAGCCAGCTTCGGTAATCTGCTCATGTTAAACCCTCCAATTAACCCTTCAACAGTAGCTAAAACCCTCAAGAATTGCGAATTCGACGCCGAAAACTAGTAACAATGGGGTCTGACCCCATTGTTACTAGTTTTGGGCAGGGACCAGCTTCCTGATCCAGCCGTCTCCCTTGGTGACGAGATACAACTCACCTAGCGCATCCTGACCGAGCCGGAGATCAACCCGCTGCCCCTCGATGTAGGTGTTGGCGTAGCCCGCGACTTCAGCGAGCGTCTTTTCCTCGCCGTCGAAGCTGAGCCGCAACTCGTTGATTCCGGAGAAATCAGCTGCATCGGTGTAGAAGATCCGTCCGTTCACGAGATCGGCGAACAGCAGCTTGCCTCTGAGCGCCTGAATGGCGTTGCCTTCGTAGACAAAAGCACTGCTGATGGCATGGCCTTCGTCGTGGTCGTATTGTGCGATGGGTGGGGTCAGGGACGTGTCCGGAGCGTCCGGATAGACAAGTCCGGGTTCTCCGCCGTCGATTGCAAAGGCGGTTCGGAAGGTACCTTCCCGCAGTCGCCAGCCATAGTTGGCGCCAGCGCGGCCTAAATTGACCTCTTCAATCTGGTTCTGACCGATGTCGCTGATGAACATGCGGCCCTGGCTGTCCCAGGAGAAGTGCTGGGCGTGCCTTAGGCCGTACACCCAGATTTCGGGAGCAACACCTGGCTGGTCGAGGAATGGATTGTCTGCCGGGATTCCATACGGTCGATCGCCGGACGAATCCATGGGTTTGATGCGTACGATTGTGCTCAGCGGTTCGGCGAGATTCTGTCCGTAGTCGCGTGGATCGTTTGCCGCACCGCCATCTCCCAGGCTTGCGTAGAGAACGCCGTAATCTTCTGAACCGACTTCCGCAAGCGGGTTGAACGCAATTGTGCCGATGTTGTGGTTGGGGGCAAACTGTCCGACCCGAAAGATCTCCCGGCTCGTCCCTTCGAAGGTGCGGCCTCTCGGATTGAAGGCTGTCCACTCCCGAATGACACTCTCATGGCTTGCCGAATCGTCTTCGAGGTACGTGGCGATGCCACTGTCGGAAGTTGCACTGTAGGCCGTGTAGAACTTCCCAAATCCGGGCTTCCCGATACTGGTGAATTCCGGGTGAAAGGCGACACCCGCGAGACCCATTTCGTTGGGGAACATCGAGTCGTCGAAACCAACGTCCTCTTCCCTGAGATCCATGTAAACGACGGGTTCGACACCCTGATCGTTGGTCAGATACAACACACCGCGGGTGTCGTTGATGATCAGCGTCCCGAAGGTGTTACCAAACGGCTGGATGTACTGAATACGGGCGTGAGCCGCATTCGTGAAATTGCTGCTCGAGTCCTCGGTTTTCGGTACACGCACAAAATCTTCGACCCAGACGACAATATCGCCCGGTTGGATCTTCTCCGGGATTGGATCAGATAGCGGTGGGAGGCTCGTGGGGGTGACACATCCCGCGAGGAGGAGCGTGGTGATGACGGTGATTGTTGTGCGCACTTGTTGCCGGGAGCAGCTTTGGGATCAATCACTGTATGACTGTTATTCTTTGTTCGCAATGAACGAAAACCACGCAGTCTGGGATCCGCTGGTGAGGGTGGGGCACTGGAGCCTCGCCGTCTTCTTTGCGTTGGCCTACTACACCGGCGGCGATGAGTTTTACCTGCATGAACATGCGGGCTACACGGTGGGTCTGATCGTCCTGTTCCGTGTGTTCTGGGGGGTAGCGGGATTCGACCACGCACGGTTCGGTGATTTTGCGAAATGGCCGGGCCGGGTGGTTGCCTACCTGGCGGCGCTGGTGCGGGGTGAACGTGAACGGTATGTCGGGCATGACCCGGCCGGTGGCGTGATGATATTTGCCATATTGATGAGCATTACGGTGACGGCCGTCTCGGGTATGGCGCTTTTTGCGATGGAAGACCGCGGGCCGCTCGCCAGTACTTTCGTTGCGGACTGGCCGGGGGCGCCGGTGGAAGCCGTGCATGAGTTGAGTGGGGACCTGAGCCTGGTGCTGGTGATTGGCCACGTCGCCGGAGTGCTCGTGATGTCGTATCTCCTGAAGGAGAATCTCGTTGCATCCCTTTTGCATGGAAAGAAGAGGCATGGAAAGAAGCGTGAGTAGGTGGGTTGTCGTTCTGGCACTTCTCACATCCCCCGCATTCGCGACCGATGTGGTTGATGAACTCCTGGTTGAGTTTCGCGCTGAAGCTGAACGCGATTTTTCTGCAGAAGAAGGACGGTCGGTCTGGTACAAGGAGATGGACGGCCGCAGCTGCACGAGTTGTCACACGGATTCGCTATTCATCAAAGGCCGCCACCAGAAAACGGGCAAAGTTATCGAACCGATGGCGCCTTCGGTCAACCCGGAACGCTTGACGGAAGTGAAGAAGATCAATAAATGGTTCTTACGGAACTGCAAATGGACGTTCAAACGTGAATGTACCCCGCAGGAGAAGGGGGACATTCTCCTGTGGTTGATCGGCCAGTGACGATTGGGAGAGAGGGGAGGAAATATGAACAACATACGCTGGGGCAGTGGCATCCTCTTCCTGGGAGGTGTTCTTGCGTTTGGCCTGTACGGCGTGGCTGAACGGGTACAGGCCGGGGAGTTCCGTTACATCACGGATCACATCTACATCGAGGAATGTGGTGCGTGTCATCTGGCCTATCCGCCACCACTGCTGCCGGATCAGACCTGGGATGCGATTATGGCCGGGCTGGAAGATCACTTTGGTGAGAACGCCGAGGTGGATGAGGAAACTGCGCAGCACATCCTGGAATATCTTCACATGCATTCTCTGGGCAAGGGCAAACCATCGACAATGAGCAAGATGATGCGCAATATCCCCGAGAACCCGCCGTTGCGTATCACAGAGTTTCCGGCATTCATCGACGCTCATGCCGAGATCAAAGAGCAGCTTGGTATTGAAGAATTCGAGGAAGGATTCTTAAGCCCCTGTGCGGACTGCCACAGGCAGGCGTCCGCGGCGCTCTTCGACAAGGAGTTGCTGCACCCGGGGTACGGACCGTCCAACTGGGGTGGCACACCCGAACAATAACCAGAATCGAGGGGGGAACTGAAATGACAGACGTTTGGCCAAAGCCGCTGAAGGAAGCTGCCGGTCCGATGCGACCGGACAAGCTCCAGGGCGCAGCCGACGGCATGGGGCAGTGGGGTGCAGAGACCCGGACGCTGCATGCG
>JANQFF010000291.1 GCA_028277965.1 Pseudomonadales bacterium | reverse complement strand
CCCGCGTAAACAATCACGCCGCGGGTCGGGCTGGAGTTCTTCGGTGTCATCACCAGCCAGTCGTCGAAGCTGATATCGACCGTGTCAGAGGGTTCCATGGCCGCCATGGCCGCTTCACCCGGAATGGCTTCGTTCTGTTCGGTGACGTAAATCCCTACCCCGTATCCGAGCAGGCCGATAGTGACCAGGACGGCCAGTAAGAACGAGAGAAATCTTTTCATGCTTATCCTTTGACCGGCACGCTGTCGAGCACCCAGTTCTTTTCGCTACGCCGCGCCGGGCAGGGCACAGTGTAAACAATGTCGCCGCGGTTCTCGCGCACCGTCTTCATGTCGATACGCCAGCCCTTGGTTTCCCAGTTCTTCAGGTGTTTGCGGTATTCGCCGATGCATTCGTCGCCGGTGATCAGTATTTCTTTGACGGATGATTCCGGTGTGCGCTTGGGTTGCAATGAATCGACGACCGCGACGTCTTCGTTTGCAACAATCAGGTTGATCTTCATGATGCGTTCGTCGTTTTCAGGCTCCATCATGCAGTTGCGCATGTTCACGAAAAATATTCGCGTATGCTCGCTGTCGATAGGCTGTTCCCAGAAGTACTGCACGAAACTGTTGTCCTTGGACAGGTTGATACGCGTTTCCAGGCAGTTGGGGCCGTGGTGGTAGGAGTAGGCACCGAAATGTTCAGGCTTGTCATCCTCACGCAGGTGTTCGAGTCGGGTTGCACCCGGTTTAGGCGGGTCCATGCTCACGCTTACGGTGGTGCCCCAGGCGGAACTTTCAATCCAGGTCTGGTCAGGTTTGAATTGCACATTGCCCTGACTGTCGTGAACAAACTCATTGTGTACCGGGTCCAGGCCGTTCTCTATAGAGCGTTCGAAGTAGGCGTTGAGTTCAATCAGTTTCAGGTCGCTGACACGCCAGCCTTCCTGCCCCCATTCGCGGATTTCCATCAGCGGTGCGCGGCTATCCTCGGGTTCGTCACCAAGAAAGGCAAATAC
>JANQFF010000256.1 GCA_028277965.1 Pseudomonadales bacterium | reverse complement strand
CAGCCCGTCTGCCGTGCAATCCACATGCAGGGTCCGTTCACTGGTGGGTTCTTCGCCATCGTCCAGGGTGATCCCGGTTTTGGATATCTGTTGAACGCGTCCCTTGCGGATGATGTTCTTTATCCGCTTGAGCTGCTCGTACTCTGCGATGGTGACGGTCGCGCAGCGCCACATGGTCGGCCAGACGTTTTCGTCGAAACGCATGATGAACCCGGTGGCGGCAACACGCTCGAGCAGGTCGTCGATGCTTGTCGCCTCGGCTGAAGCCCGCGTCTGGTCGGCAAAGTTTTTTGCGATTGAATCCGCGAAGGTTTTGCCTGGCTGGATGTAGGCCCGGTCGAAGATCCACGAATCCCGCGGCATGACCCAGCGGATGTGATCCGGATCGACACCGTTCTTCAGCAAGAACAGGCACGCATCCATGCCGGTTTTACCGGCGCCAACAATCACATAGTCCTGGTACTGACCAGCTACCTGGGGCAGAGCGTTCACGGCCGCACAGTGGACGCCGTCGTCTACCCCGTATGGCGGTGGGCGCATCGAAGGGACAGTCACGTGCATGTATGTCGCATCGACTGTTTTGCCTGCGGTCACACTGAAGGTTTCTCCCGAGACCAGAGATGTAAACTGACCCTCACCGTTGTACTCACACATGGCGAAATATTGAACGCGGTCAGATGGCAGAAACTGCTGCTGCATGACCTGATCGAAGTACGCACAGACTTCGCTGTTTGTAGCGAGTTCGTAAAGGCCTTTGTTCCACCCGGTCTGATCGATCTGGTTGCTGCCGAGGGGTTTGCTGTTGACCCCGTAGAATGCTGAGGGTTGATGCAGCCTCACGAACGGATAGGCTTTGTTCCAGTGACCCCCGGGCTGGTGGTAGCGGTCCACGATCACGACAGTAGCGTCGGTTTCAGTGAGAAGTGTATCGGTGAACGCCATTCCCATGGCGCCAGCGCCGATCACAAGGTAGTCCGCTTGCAGTTCCTGCATGGTGTCTTTTCCTTATTCTCTTCCGTAACTTAACAGGGTTTCAGTCACAATTTTCATGGTAGCGCCCGAATCCAGCTGATAGCCGACTTCTGCATTGGGTGGTTCTTTGTTCAGGCTGGGACGCTGATCGACCACTGTCATGCCTCGTGTGTAGGTGCCGTTAGCTTCCACTGCAACGTGGCGCGGTTGAAACACGAAAAGTTCCGGGTGGGTGAGAGCAAGCAGGGCGCAGGGATCGTGCAATGCGGCACGCCGCTCTCCCGTCAATTCATCGAGCCGGTCATGCATAAAGGCGTAGAGCCGGGCGACAAGATCGGGCACTACTCCCTGGTTTTTCAGGCTGTCAACGATGCCATCGTCTGTCATCAGTTGCCGCGTGAGATTGAGGCCGCACATTTTGAGCGTTGCTCCCGATTCGAAGACAGCCGCTGCGGCCTCCGGGTCTGCGAGGATATTGAACTCGGCGACAGGGGTCGCGTTTCCAATCGTGGCACTTCCCCCCATGATGGAGATACCGGCAAGTCGCGTAACAAACCCCGGATCTTCACGAATCGCGAGGGCAAGATTGGTCAGCGGTCCAACAGCGACTATCCAGAGTGAGGGTTCCTGACGGGACATATCGAGGAGCCATGCGGTGGCGTCTTCACTTGCAACGCTGGACCGCGGTGGGTCCAGATCGATGCCGCCCAGGCCTGTGCTGCCGTGGACGTGTCCAGCGTGAAGAGGCTCACCACTTAGCGGTTCAGCTGCACCGGCGTGTACAGGAACATGACTCCCCGCAAGTTCCAGGATGCTCAAGGCGTTGCGGGTTGTGTGTTGGAGAGGCGCATTCCCCGAAACCGTGGAGATACCCAGCAGATCGGCGTGCTTCAGCGCAAGGAGGATCGCTATCGCGTCATCGTGACCAGGGTCGCAGTCGATAATGATTCGTGGCTTCACAGCGGGGCTTTCTTCGTCGAAGAACCTGAGTATCTTAAAAGCCTGATTGGCGGCGCAAGTTTTTCTTGTTCAGCCCGGCTGGGTGCGGCTAAATTGAAAGAAAGGGGAGGGTCTATGACGACACGACGCAAATTCCTGGGTGAGTCTGGAATCCTGGTAGGCGGGGCGGCTGCGTTCGGCGCAGCGTATGCTGAGAGTAAGGTGAACAAAGAAATGAGCGACATACTTGCATACAAATCCGCGGGTGAACTGGCCACACTGGTTGCATCCAGAGAAGTCAGTGCCACCGAGCTGACAGACTACTTCATCGCGCGAATCGAGCAGTACGATGGCGCCCTCAATGCGGTCGTCGTCAGAGACTTCGACCGGGCGCGCGAAGCTGCCAGGGCAATGGATTCGTCAGGTGGACAGGGCGGAGCCCTTAAAGGCGTGCCGATGACGGTCAAAGAAAGCTATGACGTGGCAGGTCTGAAAACCACGTGGGGTTTTCCGCCGTGGAAAGATATGGTCAGGGAACAAGACTCCGACGTGGTTGCAGCTTTAAGAGGTGCGGGGGCTGTTATCCTCGGCAAAACCAATGTGCCCCTGATGCTCGGGGATTACCAGAGCTACAACGATATCTACGGCCAGACGAATAACCCCTGGGACACCGCACTTGGGCCTGGTGGCTCGTCAGGGGGTTCAGCCGCTGCGCTCGCTGCGGGTTTGACAGGGCTGGAGGCAGGTTCCGATATCGGCGGGTCAATCCGCAATCCGGCGCATTACTGCGGCGTCTACGGTCACAAACCGACCTGGAATATCGTGCCGATGACCGGCCATGCCCCTCCAGTAGCGGGGGTTTCGAGCTCAGTGGATCTGGCGGTTGTCGGCCCGCTCGCCAGAAGTGTGGATGACCTCGAGCTCTCTTTGCGACTCTACGCGGGCGCACACGAGTTGCTCGCACCCGGGTGGAAACTCGACCTTCCAGAACCCCGGGCGCGCCGTCTCAAAGATCTTCGCGTGGCGTTCTGGCATACCGACCCTTCCGCACCGGTAGATGTGGAGATTCAGGCCAAGTCGAGGAAAGTACTGGATGTTCTGAACCGCGCCGGGGCAACGGTGAGTGAAACGGCTCGTCCGGAAGTTGACCTTGCCCGCGGCGGTTTTACCTATATGAATCTGATGCAGGCGGTGAATTCATCCGGTGTGCCACCCGAGGTTTTTGCACAGAACATGAAGATAGCAGAAGGCTTCGCGGACGATGACATGTCGATAGATGCGCTTTTTGCGCGGGCATCGATCCAGAGCCACAATGACTGGGCAAACTTCAACCGCCACCGGGTTGAGGTCCGGTATGCCTGGAAGCGGTTTTTCGACGACTGGGATGTCCTGGTTTGCCCGATATCGGCCACCACCGCGTTTGCGCACGATCACCGTCCGTTTGGGGAGCGGACCCTGCAGATCAACGGTGAGCCGCGACCGTATTTTGAGCAGTCGTTCTGGGCCGGGCTGACAACGTTGCCTGGTTTGCCGAGCACGGTGTTTCCAACAGGTGCGGGCAAAGACGGTCTTCCAATTGGTCTGCAGGCAGTCTCTGCAGAATTTGGCGACTACACCTGCATCGAATTTGCTCGTCTGATGGAGCAGGAGCTCGGTGGTTTTGTAGCACCGGCTGGCTACAGCTGAGAAGGGCGCTTTCGCGCACGGACAGTTCACGCATAGTTCACATGGTGCCGGATAGCCTGTTCCGCTCATTCATATTGGATTGAACCATGACGCTATCCACCGCGACGGAAATGGTCGGGAAGATCACACCGGTATCAGAACGCGTACGTCGAAGACTGCAGGCAGCAGGTCAACGCTACTTCGCTAACGACAACATCAGTGAATTCATCAACGAAGGGGAACTCCAGGAATTGCAGGCGGAGGTTGCTGACCGTCTCGGGGAAGTGATGCAGGCGCTGGTCATTGACGTTGAGCATGACCATAACTCGAAAGATACGGCGCAACGGGTGGCCAGGATGTTCGTCAAAGAGGTGTTTGCAGGTCGCTACCAGGCGGCACCGCCCGTCACCGCGTTCCCGAACGCTTCCCAACTCGACGAACTGATGGTCATTGGGCCGCTGGAGGTTCGAAGCGCCTGTTCCCATCACCTCGTACCCATCATGGGAAAAGCCTGGATTGGTGTCCTCCCGGACAGCCACTCACCGCTTATTGGGCTATCTAAATATGCGCGGCTTGCGAACTGGATCATGAGCCGGCCGCAGATTCAGGAGGAAGCGATCAGTGATCTGGCTGATCTCCTCGAGGAGAAAATGAATCCTCGCGGGATAGCTGTTGTTATGGAAGCGGATCACCTTTGCATGCAGTGGCGCGGGGTCAAAGACGGCGGTGCGAAGATGGTGAATAGTGTGATGCGCGGGGAGTTCCTGTCAGACAGATCTCTGAGATCCGAGTTCCTGTCTCTGATCAACAAGTCCTGATAAGCAAGTAGAGGGGACTAGAGCAGCGTATCGTTGACGTAAACGAGGTCACGTCCCCGTGCTTCAGTCTGCAACGCAAGCCACTTTCCCTCTGGCGTATACCAGAGGGAAATGTCTGCGGCATTGGTTTTCAGCAGATGCTGCTCTGCTGCAACACCGACGCGTGGTATGGCACTAGTGCCGACAAACGTGAGAGCAGCTTCTGATATCTCACCAGTTTGAGTGTTGACTAGTTGATCAGACAGACGGGTCAGGTCCCAGTAGGCAAAGCTGCGGACGCAGGAAGGTATGGTCAGCGATTCACTGGTATTCCCACCTGAAACCGTCAGGGAAAAGCCCGGAATGTCGGCGGCTCCCTCGAGGGAAGAACGTTTGCCGTTGCTCACGGTGGTTGAGGAAAGACGCTCCAGACATTCACCTCGCCAGGTCTCCTGCGCAGTATGTTCGTAATCCAGGACTTTAACGAACAGAACCTTCATATCGAACTTGACCCGGGTATCGACCTGGAGAGCGTCCTCAGTCTCCCGGATGGTCACTGTATGGGAACCGATTTTCTTGTCGCCAACCCAGGCAGTAAACGAGTGGGTGGTCACAGCCTGAGCTTTGGGAGTCCACGCAAAACCCAGGAGCACCAGCAGTGTCCCGGTGAGGACAAATGTGTCGAGAAGCCGTCCACGGAGCTTGGTATAGGTTCTGAAAACACGCATCTGGGTTGTCCCGTCAGAAATTGAGGACAGATTAAGCGCCAGGGTGTCAACGATCTGTGAACGGTGGGCGGCTGAAGCCTTGACGTTGCGTTCACACCAGGGAAGGCAGACTTCTTCAAAAACCGGCGAGGTTTACTTTGAATTACGAAAAGATAAGCTCCCACGGAAGACAGGGAGAAGGATACAGGGAGTGTGGTCCGTGACATCTGCTGAAGCGACAATCAATCAATCCGTTCAGCCGTTCGTCCCGTATGGGCGTGTCGCCGTGATCGGTGCCGGTATTTCGGGACTGTCTGCTGCATGGCATCTGGAACGCGCTGGGGCTGATGTCACACTGCTCGAGAAGTCGGGTCGTGTGGGAGGACATACCCATACACACGAGATTGCAGACGTGGGTAAGAGCGTTCGGATTGATACCGGGTTTATCGTTTTCAACACTGAAAACTATCCGGAATTCTCGAAGTGGCTGGACGATCTCGGGGTTGGGTCCCTGACCAGCGACGTCAGTTTCGCCGTGCGTGACGACGTGACCGGTCTCGAATACGGGACCACCGATTTACGAGCGGTGCTGGCGAACAAAACGGAAATGATGCGTCCGCGGTTTCTGAAACTCTGGAGGGACCTTTTCCGGTTCTACCGGGCCATGGCGGACGGGCCGGTCCCTGAAGTCACGTTGGGCGCGTACCTTGCGGCTAACCGCTACTCTGAGGCGTTTGTTCACAGCCACCTGCTTCCGATCTGTGCGGCGTTATGGTCACAACCGGCCGCGAAAACCCTGGATATGTCACTCGAGCACGTCGTTGAGTTCATGCGCAACCACAGGATGTTGCAGGTTGAGGACCGCCCCCAATGGCGCGTTGTTGCGAACGGCTCTGACAGCTATGTCGATGCGTTTCTCTCCCGTTTCCAGGGCCGCGTGATTACCCGCTGCGCTGGTATCCGGGTTAGCCGAGCGGCTGACGGTGTACACGTCGGATGGGAAGGTCATAGGAGTGAGTTCG
>JANQFF010000231.1 GCA_028277965.1 Pseudomonadales bacterium | reverse complement strand
CTGCGCAGCTCGGGAAACATGGGCCGGCTGGGCGCCGTGACTCTCGCTTACTATCTGACGACCTCGGGCATTGCGATCGCAATAGGGCTCACCGTAGTTTTCTTTTTTCACCCGTGGACTGACAACCCGCCTATCAGTGCCGTGCCGCCGCCCGATCTCAAGCTCATCGATGCGAGTGAGGGTGGTGTTGGACCGATGCTTGCGCGGCTGCTTGAAGCCATGCTGACCAATCCGTTCACCGCGCTCGCCGAGCTCAACATTCTGGGGATTCTGACCAGCGCGGTTCTCTTCGGGCTCGCCGCAGCATGGGTATTGCCAACAGAATCGCGATGGCCGCAACTTCTGCAGGAGTTATCTGAAGTTGTATTCAAAGTAGCCTCGTGGGTTCTGAGTCTCCTGCCACTGGGTCTGTTTGCGATTGCGTTTCAACTGACGGAAAGGATTGATTTCAGCACCCTTCAATCGCTGGCCCAGTTTGCGGGTGTGGTCTTTGCCGCGACCGCCTTCCATGGGCTCATTATTCTGCCGTTGCTCAGCTGGATTCTGACCGGGCGCAACCCAATCGCCCTTTTCAGTGCAATTGGTCAGCCCATGTTCACCGCGTTTATCACGTCTTCAAGTGCGGCAACGCTACCTTTGTCACTCAATGCGGCGCAGATGAAGCTCGGAGTCGATCGAGACAAGGCCGCGTTTGTGCTGCCCCTCGGAGCAACCGTGAACATGGACGGAACGGCTCTTTTTGAAGGCATCGCTGTGGTCTTCCTTGCCTACATGTTCTCCGTACCATTGACACCGGCTTCCATCGTGATCGTGTTTTTCATTGCAATGCTCGCATCGGCAGGCGCTCCCGGCATTCCGTCCGGATCAATGGCCGGGTTACAGATGGTGCTCCTGGCTGTTGGCATTCCTCTCGAAGCCATTGCGATACTGCTCCTGATCGAGCGTCCCCTGGATACGTTTCGAACTGCGGTGAATGTCCAGGGAGATCTCGTCGGTAGCGCTGTCGCCCAGAGGTACGCCTGATGACCCGGATCCTTCTGGTACGCCACGGTCAGATCAAAGCAAACAAAACCGGGCATTGGCATGGCTCGACGGACAGCAAGCTGACCTGGACCGGAAAACGTCAGGCGCGTCGCACCGGGCGTCATCTTCGAGCCAATCACAACGTGGCTGCCGTTTACTCGAGCCCGATGCGTCGGTGTCGAGAGACTGCTGAAGCGTTCGGTTTGCCTGTAGAGCCAGTTGTTGACGATGATTTGCGGGAAATGTCGATTGGTGAGTGGGAAACAATGAGCTTCCGGGAGCTTGCGAGGGAGTACAACTTCATGAGGAGAATCACCGAAGACCCGGGTTATCGTGCACCCAGGGGTGAAAGTCTGGGTAATGTTGCGAACCGCGTAGAAGCCACACTTAACTCGATAGACGATCGGCACGAGCCTGACGATACCGTGGTTGTGGTCAGCCACGGGGTCGCCATGGCTGCCGCCCTTTCGAGCATTCTGAATGGTACAACCGCCCGATGGACCGACTACCGGTTCCGCAACTGCAGCCTGACTGAACTGGCTCTATCGCCAGAACCGGCGCTATTCAGAATTGACGACTACGCGCATCTTTGAATTCCACGCCGGAATCATTTACGGCATCGAGATCATCAAGTTAAAGTGCTTGTTTTGGGAGGAAAAAAATGACCGATTTCTGTCTGGTTGAGAAAAACGACCACATCATGACCGTCCGGCTGAACCGGCCTGACCGTCTGAACGCCCTGCACCCGCCTGCCAATGCCGAACTCGGTGAAGTTTTCGACGATTTCGCTGCTGACGATGACATGTGGGTTGCAATCATCACAGGCGAAGGTCGCGGCTTCAGTGCCGGTAACGATCTGCGCTATCAGGCGGAAGGCGGCGAGCGTGTTCCCATGCCGCGTG
>JANQFF010000215.1 GCA_028277965.1 Pseudomonadales bacterium | reverse complement strand
AGCATGCGCTCCTGCCTGATGTTCGCGGTCCAGGCTGACGGTGCAGAGATCAGGACGGTAGAGAGCCTGAGCGCCGATGGTGAAGAGCTGCACCCGCTGCAGGCATCGTTCAAGCGTAATCATGGGCTGCAGTGTGGATTCTGCACGCCGGGTATGCTGATGACAGCAATAGATCTCCTCGAAAATCATGACGTGTCATCGGAAGAAGCGATTCGTGACGGCATCAGTGGCAACATCTGCCGCTGCACGGGTTACCAGAACATTGTGAACGCGATTGCTGATCTTGCTTACAATGCATCGGGTGAGGAGAGCGCCTGATGGGTATTACGCAAGGCATGGGTGCCCGGGTACAACGGGTCGAGGACGATCGATACCTGCAGGGTCGCACAAGTTTCATCGATTCGCTGCAGTTGCCCCGCATGTTGTCGGTCGCGTTTATTCGCTCACCTTACGCGCACGCTAAATTGCTGTCGCTTGATGTGGACGAGGCGCAAAACATGCCGGGTGTTCACCATGTCATGACCAACACCGAGGCAAATGAGTTGTGTCTGCCGATTCGTGCGGATCGTGACAGTTTCGAGCCCTACTTTTATTACCACGCTGTGGACTATCCAGTGATGGCGAACCAAAAGATTCGCTATGTGGGTGAGATCCTCGCAGCCGTCGTTGCCGATGATCGTTACAAGGCGGAAGACGCAGCAGAACTTGTGTTCCCGGATGTCGATATCCTGCCGGTGGTTGCCGGTGTGGAAGCTGCCATGGCAGACGATGCGCCCCTCGTACACGATGAACTGG
Organism: Pseudomonadales bacterium; assembly: GCA_028277965.1. Lineage (GTDB taxonomy): Bacteria > Pseudomonadota > Gammaproteobacteria > Pseudomonadales > Azotimanducaceae > UBA4421. The sequence continues at coordinate 983 of JANQFF010000215.1, read as the reverse complement.
GTCATAACCGACATTACTTTAGCCAGCGACCCAGTCCGGAAGTCGACGACGCCATGGCGAATGCCCATGTGGTTGTGAAAAACACCTATCGCACCAACCGCCACTGCGCTTCCCCCATGGAAACCCGTGCGGTGGTTGCCAACTACAATCGTGCCGACGACCGCCTGGAGGTGTGGACATCAAGCCAGATGCCGCACATGGTGCGCACCAAGTTATCTGACTTCCTGAATTTTCCGGAACACAAAATTCGTGTGGTGGCGCCTGATGTGGGTGGTGGCTTTGGGCTCAAATGCCACATCTTCCCGGAAGAAGTCATCCTGGCGGCGCTAGCACTCAAGCTGAAACGACCGGTGAAATGGATCGAGGACCGGCAGGAGAATTACATTGGCGCTTTTCATGCGAAGGATGAGGTCATCAACCTGGCGATGTCCTTTGACAGCGAAGGGCTGATCACCGGTATCGATGCTTCCTTTCATGCGGATGGCGGGGCCTACACGTCATTCCCGTTTACGCCGGTTGCGGAACCCTCCATGGCGTCATCGGCGGTGAGTGGTCCCTACAAGGTTCCGGCAATCAAAACCGAGGCACTGGCAGCCTATACCAACAAATCATCTTTGAGTGTCTGTCGCGGTGTGGGTTTACCGATTGTGAACTACGCGCTGGAGCACAGCATCGATGAGGCAGCAGACAAACTTGGTCTTGATCCTGCCGAGATAAGAAGACGCAACCTGGTCGGTGCCGGGGACTTTCCCTTCCGTGCACCGACAGGTGCCACCTTTGATAGTGGTGATCCGGTGGCATCACTGGACCAGGTGCTGGAATTGATTGGTTATGAATCCTTTCGTGAAGAACAGAAAGCGGCAGCCGCCGAGGGCCGCTACCTAGGCATCGGCGTTTCTTCCATGATGGAAACCACAACATACGGCAAGGACATCATGTCGCCGATGGGTAAGAGTGAATATGTCGCCGTTTATGAAACGGCA